>JAXJQT010000087.1:0-3529 GCA_036311025.1 Spirochaetota bacterium | reverse complement strand
GTTATTCTTTTCGACTTTCTACGAAAGTCTGCAAAGAAAACCATTCATCGCAAAAAAGAGAATACCATCTAACTTTTACCAACTTTGAACCAAAGTTGCATTTTAACGCCGGTTTATTCGGCAGAACCGCTCCAAACCTTGCAAAGGTTTACAACCTAAACCTAAAACGTGTCGTACGAAATCAAATTTTCTGCCGGTTTAAATGTCGAATGTTGCGGATAAGGTGTTGCGTCCGGTGACGGATACCCCATTACAAGTAATGCTACCGGCTCAATATTTTGCGGAATGTTAAATTCTTCCCTCATTAATTGCGGATTAAAATGCATTACCCAAGTCGTTCCCACTCCCAACGAAGCCGCCTGCAACATCATGTGATCAGTCACAATACTTGCATCTATCACGCCGCTTGTTTGTCCGTCATATTTGCGAGTCCAGCAGCCGTCTTTTTCATAACACACCAGCAACGCCGTCGGTGCATTGAAATGGCATTTTGTACATTTGCGAAGTTTCTCGACAGAAGCAGGCGTATTTATCACCAAAATGCGTTGCGGTTGCATATTACATCCGGTCGGTGCCACATGGCCGGCTTGCAATATCACATCGAGAACTTCTTTTTCCACTGGTTTATCCAAAAAACTGCGTACGGAATAACGCTTTGTCGCCAATTCTAAAAAATTATATTTATCGGTCAATTTCTACTCCAAAGCTTCCAGCATATCACCGGGATTATCCGCCGCTTTTACTTTTTCCGTTGCTTTTACAATTATTCCGTTTTCGTCTATTAAATAAGTTGTGCGTACTACACCCATGGATTTTCTACCGCACATAGTTTTTTCATGCCATACATCATACGCATGAATCGCTTCCAGCTGCGTATCTGACAGTAAAATAAAATTAAGCCCCTGCTTTTCCTCAAACTTCTTGTGTGACGCGACGCTGTCTTTGCTGATTCCTATCACAACGGCATTTTTTTCCGTAAATTGCGGATTCAACTGTGCAAATCCGCACGCCTGTTTTATACAGCCGGCAGTGTTGTCTTTCGGGTAAAAATACAAAACTACTTTTTTTCCTCTGAATTCTTGCAATGTACGAATGTCGCCGTTTTGGTCCGGCAGTTGAAAATCCGGAGCCAAAGTCCCTACTTCTATCATGATAATCTCCTGTGTTATTATTTTTATTATATGTATAACAAAAAAATCCGTGCAACAATCAAATCATTACACGGATTTTAGTTCTGACAAAATAAGCATCCTAGTTTGTCGGCAATTTATATTTTGCTTTATAAAGATTGTAGTTTTTCTCAAACTCGGCGTTATCCGTTCGCAATTCTTTAATCGACTCATGCATATTCATTTTATTATCTGCCGCATCAATCACGCAAATCGCAATATTAGAACAATGGTCTGCCACTCGTTCCAAATCTGTCAACAAATCAGCCCAGATAAAACCGGATTTAATAGAACATTCACCCTGTTGCAATCGCAAAATATGTCTTGCACGCATTTTTTCTTTCAACTTATCAATCACTTGTTCCAACGGTTCTACCTGCTTAGCTTTTTCAATGTCATTGTTTACAAAGGCTTCCAATGACAAATCTAAAACTTCATCCACAGCCGCCACCAAAATATCCAAATCTTTTAATGCCGATTCGGAAACTTCCAAATCTTGCTTTTGCAATTGGTCTGCTGCATACACCATATTTACACCGTGGTCGGCAATTCTTTCGTAGTCACTGATAATGTGCAAAAGTTTTGTTACTTGCGTACCTTCGTTGTCCCCGATTTGATGAGAACCGAGTTTTACCAGATACGTTCCCAAAATATCCTCGTAATGGTCTGTAGTGTCTTCATCTTCTATAATCTGCGACATAACAGACGAGTCGTTCGTATTTGACTGAAAATATTTCACTCCGTCTCGCAACACTTTCACCGCTGTCTTTGCCATATCTATTGTAACACCGCAACTTACATCCAATGCTACATGAGGAGTCGCCAAGAATCTTTCGTCAAGTTTTGACGTAACATCAGGTTTATCCGTATCCGGTACAAGTGTAATTGCAAGTTTTTCAAGCAATCCGGACATAGGCAACAATAAGAATGTATTGAGAGTATTAAAAATCGTATGCGACACGGCAATGTTAAATAAATTCGCCGATTCACCGAACAATTGCGGATTAAACACTTGTTTTACTATTATAAACACTGTCAACCAAACAACCGTTCCTATTACATTAAATGCCAAATGAACAAGTGCCGCTCTTTTTGCATTTTTGTTTGTACCGAAAGACGAAAGTATCGCCGTGATACACGTTCCGATATTCTGTCCCATGATAATAGGAATTGCCGCACCTAAACTAACTTGACCGGTCACGGAAAGAGCCTGCAAGATTCCCACGGACGCAGAACTTGACTGGATTATCGCAGTAAGAACCGCCCCGGCTAACATCCCGAGAATCGGATTTTCAAACATCAAAAACATTTGCTGGAACTGCGGAACATTTTTTAATCCGGAAACAGAAGCTGACATTGTATCCATTCCGAACATCAAAATCGTAAAACCTAAAAAGATTACTCCGGTATCTTTGTTCTTACTGCTTTTGCACGCCATGGTCAGTATGATTCCCGCAAGTGCCAAAATAGGTGTAAAAGAAGTCGGTTTTAATATCTGTACAAAAAAGTTCCCGCTGTCGATTCCGCCTAAACTCAAAACCCAAGCCGTAACCGTAGTACCGATATTCGCCCCGATAATAACGTTTATCGCCTGTTTGAGTGTCATCAAACCGGAATTAACAAACCCGACAACCATTACGGTAGTCGCCGACGAGCTTTGAATAATCGCCGTGATTCCCAATCCGGTAAGAAATCCCGCTATTTTACCCGTAGTCAACTTTTCAAGTACTGAGTGAAGCTTGTTTCCGGCACGTCGCTCAAGAGCTTGTCCCATTACGTTCATTCCGTACAAAAACAGACAAAGTCCGCCGATTAAACTAAGTGCATTAAATATAGTCATAATCTAATTTCCCTTTAATTTACTATTAATATCGATTACCAGATTTTCATAAAATAAAGAGCATAACCGACCAACATAATCGCACCGGCAAAACGCGGAAGTTTCTTTTTCGGTAAACAAAATAACAACAATGCTGCTGCCGCAACTCCGGAAACAATCATATCAAAGCGGAATCCTTCTGCAAACGGCACGGGGATAATGACTCCGGAAAGTCCCACAATAAACAAAAGATTAAAAATATTGCTTCCTACAACATTACCGATTGCAATATCAGAATTCTTTTTCAACGCAGCAGTAACGGAAGTGAACAATTCAGGCAAAGATGTACCCAAAGCAACTATTGTCAATCCGATAAATCGTTGGCTCAATCCCAAAGCCTTTGCAATCGCAGTCGCCGAATTGACAACAAAATTACTTCCTCCGATAATCAACGCCAAGCCGATAATGGTAAAAATACTTGCTTTCAATAAAGAGATTTCCTTTGCCGCATTTTCTTCTGCATCTGTATTTTCTGTCTTCT
>JAXJQT010000086.1:0-2834 GCA_036311025.1 Spirochaetota bacterium | reverse complement strand
CTTTGCACCATGGTCTACCCCCGGCAGAATGTGACAATGAGAATCAAAGTATTCTGTTTTTTTTGAGGATGGTTGTTGTCGATTCATAATATTTTCCGTTTTTGTATACACTGTTGAGCGGAACAACAAGCAAAATCGTCCCGACTTCATCCGATGTTCCTTTTAGTGTAAGTTCCACATTTACGGCATTTGTCTCGTAAGAATCTCCGACTATTTTCGTTTCTTTATACAAGACATTATTTCTTTCACTGAATCGTTTTAAATAATCGACTATTTTTCTTTGTTTTCGTCCGCCTTCTTCTACCGGAAAAAAAGCTTGACTGAACAAATAACTGTCGTTAATGTTTTGGAAACCGTCGGCTGTAGAATAAAGCCGAAACATCGAACAAAAAATAAAAAATAAAACTAAAAATCTATGAGCTCTCATTAAAAAAATACGCTTTATATCACAAAGAATTATTTTACTTATCAATCTACAAGATTAGAATCTGCAGTATTATCGGAAAAATCGACCGCTTTACTGATAAATTAAATATTCTCTTTTGTGTAAAAGATGAATCAAAAATAAACATATTTTATTAGAATTATTTGATTTTTTGTTACCTGTATAAACTATTGGAGTTCTGCTATGGAAAATAAAGAAAAGATTTTTGATGATTTACTTAAATGCTTAAACGAAAATGAATATCCGCCTCAAGATATTGATTTTATTCGCAAAGCTTATTTTTTGGCAGACAAGCAACACACGGGACAAAAAAGAGCATCCGGCGAAGAATATATAATACATCCGTTATCCGTAGCATTGTATTTAGCCAGAATGAAAGTCGACAGAGAAATGATAGCGACCGGACTTTTACACGATGTAGTAGAAGACACAGATTATACATTAGAACAAATCGCAGAACAATTCGGTGAATCCGTAGCAAACTTAGTCGACGGTGTCACTAAAATTACGACATTAAAAAACTCACCGAGTAAGAGTGAACTGAAAGCCGAAACCATTAGAAAAATGTTGTTGGCAATGATAGAAGATATTCGTGTAATTATCATTAAATTATCTGACAAAGTACATAACATGTCTACACTTTGTTATGTGAGCGAAGAAAAGCAAAAGCGAACGGCAAAAGAATGTTTGGAGATTTATGCTCCGCTGGCAGGAAAGCTGGGACTTGGAGTTATAAAATCACAGCTTGAAGATTTGTCCTTGCAAGCATTAAAACCACATGTTTATGAACAAATAATTAATTTTTCTAAAGAACGTGAGAAAGAAAAAAAAGGACAAATCGTCGAAGTAACCAAAAAGCTCCAGCAAAAATTGGAAAAAGTAAATCTGAAATATACAATCAAATCTCGCACAAAACATCCGTATTCCGTGTACAATAAAATGCGAAAGTTTAATAAAAGACTCGAAGATGTCTTTGATATGTACGGAATCAGAATCATTACACAGACAGTCGAAGATTGTTACACTGTTTTCGGGATGGTTCACAGTCTTTTTCAACCTGTTCCCGGACGATTTAAAGATTACATTGCCAATCCGAAAAGCAACGGATACAAGTCACTGCATACTACGGTAATGGTCGCAAAACGAACAGCACTTGAGATTCAAATAAGAACTTATGAAATGGATCAAATGAATGAATACGGAGTTGCGGCACATTGGTATTATAAAACAGGTGAAAAAAATAAAGATTTAAAATGGCTTGAAGAACTTAAAAATATGCAAACAGATTCTCTGTCCGCAGCAGAATATTATCAAACAATACGTGATGATATTTTGCGAGAAGAAATCTATGTATTTTCACCGAAAGGTGATATTTACAAAATGCCTCAAGGTGCCACGGCACTGGATTTTGCTTACAAAGTTCATACGCAAGTCGGCCACAGATGCAGAGGTGCAAAAGTCAGCGGAAAAATTGTACCGTTGGGAAAAGCTCTGAAAAACGGTGCAATAGTAGAAATCATCACCGGAAAAGATGCCTGTCCTAAAATGGAATGGCTTTCGTTGGTAAAAACTACCGATGCAAAGAAAAAGATAAGAGCTTTCTTTGCCGGTCTGGATAAAGTAACCGAGGCTCAAACTATACAGACTGTACCGACAGCGGATAAACAAAATGATATCATAAATGAAGAGTTTACTCCGAAACGTCTGGGTCAGACAATGTCTGTAGCAGATAACAAAAAGATTTCTATAGAAATCAACGGAGAAAAAAACTTACTTTTTTCATTTGCACGCTGTTGTCATCCCGTACCTCCGGACAAAATAGTCGGCTTTGTATCACGAGGACGCGGAATCATTATTCATCGTGAAAATTGTGAAAGTTTACAGAGTCAGCCGGATTATCAAGAACGAGTTCTCGATGCAGACTGGGGACGTATTTTCGGAAGCAAAACATATTCTTTTTTCATGAAAGTAGCCCCGACAAACAAGCACTATATAGAATTGATGAGCTATATAAAAAAGAAAAAAGGCAACGTCCTCGATTATAGGCTTGATGAATCTACCAAAAATGAAAAAGAAATTGACTGCTACCTTTCTATCGATATGCCGGCAGCAATTGATGAACACAGAATATTAAAAGACCTACGCAATCTGCCATCAGTCTACTTTGTGGGTAAACGATGATAAAAAAAGGAGGCAAAAAACTTTTCAAACAAAAGTTTTTCTGCCTCCTCACTGCTAACTTCTAATTGCTTTCGTTCGGTATTTAACTGCGTTAAATACTTCGTTCTACGATTCGGCTTGCAGATACGGTGAGCATGGAACATGCGAACGAAATATTTTCCAACGGAAAATATCGAATCGAAAACGAATCGATAGCATGAACTGTGGG
>JAXJQT010000085.1:0-2241 GCA_036311025.1 Spirochaetota bacterium | reverse complement strand
TCACGAGAAACCATAAACGCCTGTATCCGTACATTGTCGCAATACAAAAAATTGTGCAAAGAATACGGAGTAGATGAAATCAGCGTTGTTGCCGGTACTGCCGTAAAAGAATCTGTCAATGCAGATATTCTTATTGATAATATAGCAACAGCCACCGGATTGAATGTACAAATTTTTTCATCAAACAGCCAAACGGAATATGTACACAGAACTTTGGTAAAAAAATTGAATGACAAGGATTACAATAATTATCGTTGTATTGCGGAAATCGGAGCCGGCAACGTGGTTATCACAATTTTTGACAGAGATTTTATTTTGTACTCTACTACATTACCTATAGGTGCGTTGCGTGCAAAACAATTCTTTTCACAAGAAGAATGCAATCAGGAAGAAGGTTTTGCAAAATATCTGAGATTTATCGTGGAACACGAACTGCGTGCAATGGTAAAATTGATTCCAGTAAAAAAAATCATCAGAATATACGGAATCGGCGAAGAATTGGAACAGCTGTCACACGTTTTAAAAATCTCGCATCAGGAAGATTTCACTCGCATAGAAAAAAAACAACTCGAAGAGATTTGTCATCAAGCCGAAAAATATTCTACCGATGAAATCATCCACAGAATGAACGTTTCTGATGACTTAGCTGAAAATTTTTATCCGATATGCAATATATTTTTATCAATCATCAATTTTTTGGAATGTGAAGAGATTTTTATCCCGGATTTTACATTCAAAGACTGTATCGTAAGTCAAGCAGCCGACAAATATTGCGATGTCAACGACAAGAGTCTGTTAGAAAAACAAATTATTATTAATTCACAAAATATAGGACGTACTTTTAATTACGATGAATCACACGCATTAAAGGTTTTAGAATTGTCCATAAAGCTCTTTGACCAGACCGAATCTTTACATCAACTCGGTTCACACGAAAAATGTCTTTTAATGGCAGCTGCAATTTTGCACGATATAGGTCTGGCGATTTCAAACAGAAGTCATCATAAACACTCTCAATACATAGTCAGTACACAGAACTTTTTCTACTACTCAGATGAAGACCGACAGATTATTGCTAATATAGTGCGTTATCACAGAAAGACTTTTCCGAAACTCACGCACAGCGATTATTCTTCATTGTCACACAAAAGCAAAATGACTGTATGCAAGCTATCGGCAATATTAAGAATAGCTGACAGCTTGGATAACAATCATCGTCAACTGGTAGAAGACCTTAATGTCACTATAAAAAAGAAAAGTATAAATATTGACATAAAAACAAAAGACTCAATCCCTATCGAAGAATATTCTTTCAATAACAAAAAAGATTTATTCGAAGATTTCTTCGGGCTTAGAGTTGTATTGAAAAATAACAATATTACAAAACATAAATAAGGAAACGGGCGATAAAAATGAAAGAAGAAAAAAAATATCATAATCGTGAGCTTAGCTGGCTGGAATTCAATTACAGAGTATTGGAAGAAGCACTTGATAAAAGCAATCCTCTTCTGGAACGTTTGAAGTTTATTTCAATTTTCTCATCAAATCTTGACGAATTCTTTATGGTGCGTCTTTCGGGACTGTTGTCTCAATTAAAACCGGAATATGCTACCTTAAAATTTCCGTCCGGTGACACAGCCGAAGAAATTGTAACACGCCTGAAAGTCCGAATTAACGAGCTTGTAAAACAGCAATATGATTGTTTTAATAACGATATTCTTCCAAATCTTGAAGAAGAAGGATTTCATTTTTATACAGCCGAAACTCTTCCGGAAAAATACATTCCGGCATTAAAAGAATTGTTTACCGTAAAATATTCATTAATGCTTACACCTATGGCTATAGACCCGGCTCATCCGTTTCCGTTTATCACGGGAAAAACCCTTAATTTGCTGGTTCGTTTGTTTTCTGACAAAGAACCTAAAACGTCGTTATATGCGATTATTCCGATTCCTACGGCAACGCCTAGATTTTTAAGACTGGACAGCGGCGATACAAAAGCAAGCTTTATATACTTCGAAGAGGCAGTCAAACTTTTTTCATCACAGCTATTCGTCGGTTATAACATAGACAAAACGTGTCTGTTTCGTATTACCAGAGATGCAGAAATTGCTATTGACGAAGAAGATTCGAGTCTTTTAACAGCTATAGAAACCGGTTTAAAGCTCAGAGAACGCGGATATCCGATTCGTCTTGAAGTTGAAAAAAATGCTGACGAAGATTTGCTGTTGTTCCTACAGC
>JAXJQT010000084.1:0-1219 GCA_036311025.1 Spirochaetota bacterium | reverse complement strand
TAATGGGAGTCAGTACCATCGGATTCATGCTCGGAACAGGCGGCAGTGCAATTGTTTCCAAAACTTTGGGAGAAGGAAAAAAGAAAAATGCAAACAGATATTTTTCTATGATTATTTATGCCGCCGTTATTTTGGGAACCATCCTTTCAACTGTAGGATTCGTTTTTGCAGCCCCCATAGCTCGTTCATTCGGAGCTGAAGGCGACCTACTTTCAAACAGCGTGATTTATGCACGAATCCTTTTTGTTTTCACACCGGCATATATGCTTCAAGTAATGTTTCAGAGCTTTTTTGTAGTAGCAGAAAAACCTCATTATAGTTTAAGAATCACCTTGGCAGCAGGTTTTGCAAATATGATTTTAGATTATGTGTTCATTGCTTTATTTGATTGGGGAATTGCAGGAGCAGCCTTTGCCACAGGAATCGGATATTGTATCGGAGCCGGCGTCCCTATTTTTTACTTTGCACGCAAACACAACTCAAGTCAGCTAAAACTTTGTAAAGCTGGATTTTACGGGAACATCTTTGTAAAAACTTGCACAAACGGCTCTTCTGAAATGGTAAGCAATTTATCAATGTCACTTGTCGGAATCTTGTACAACCTTCAACTTATGAAATATGCCGGTGAAGACGGTGTTGCAGCTTACGGAATCTTGATGTACGCCGGTTTTATTTTTGTAGCAATTTACATCGGATATTCAATGGGAAGCGGTCCGATTGTGAGCTTCCATCAAGGAGCAAAAAATCACGAAGAACTAAAAAATATGTTCAAAAAAGGTCTTTCACTGATGATTTTAGGCGGAATTATCTTTGTTACGATTGCTGAGATTTTCGCACGTCCCCTTGTATCAATTTTTGCAAGTTACGACACAAAACTCCTAGAAATGACTGTCCGCGGAGCAAGAATCAGTTTGCTTTCATTTTTATTTACAGGGATTAACATCTGGGGAAGCGGATTTTTTACCAGTTTAAATGACGGGCTAATTTCTGCAATTATTTCATTTTCAAGAATGTTTGTTTTTCAAGTTGTTTCAATTTTAGTTTTGCCTTTAATTTTCGGTCTGGACGGAATTTGGTTTGCTCAAGTTTGTGCAGATATTCTTGCCATCATAGTTACATTGGGATTTTTGTTAAAGCTACGAAAAAAATACGGATATTGATGACTTGGCAGAACTTTCAAAATAACGGTCACTTTTTTTGTACATTGAATTAATTATAT
>JAXJQT010000083.1:0-2091 GCA_036311025.1 Spirochaetota bacterium | reverse complement strand
GGAGGTAAAATATGAAACGAATAAGTTTTTTATTTTCAGTATTTATTACCGGCTTGATACTCACATCGTGCAATTTTATTGTTTACAAAGGTAAAAACTATTGCATTCTCAAGCCCGGAACTCACAATCTGTGGGGACTAAACTGCGAGCGAAATGATTACAATTCTGCCGGTTCTATGACCTATACAACCGGTTTAGAAATAATTTATGCGACAGAGTACAATGCTTTCGGAATCGATAACGGTTATGATATTTACAGAGGTCGCATAGAATTTAAGCTTCCTCGTGAAAGCGGAGAAAACTACTTATCCGGGTATCGTGGAGAAGAACTTACTTTTCTTAATACGCCGGCACAAGAGCGTGGTCCGATACAGATTTATTCCGATTATTACGACCAAGATTTATATTTAGTCTCTACAAATCGCACTGAGACAGACGATGTCACCGGAGATTACAACATCTTGGGGACATACATGAACAAATATGACAAAGTAAAAACTTTTAATTTCGGCGGAAATACCGACGAGTACAACGAGCTTTATCTTTGTATTGATAAGACAAACAGCGTACTATATTTTTGTTCGGATAAAGACGGAGACTTTAATATTTACAGTTACAATTATGATGACAAAGATAACGATGATTGGATTGCGATTTTATCTTCCGACGACATCAAAACAAAAGCCACACCTATTACAACTATCAATACATCGGCAAATGAAGAATGTCCGTATGTTTACGGAGACTATTTGTTTTTTATATCAGACAGAGCCGACGGACTGGGCGGAACAGATATTTACTACAGCAAAAAAGATGATGACGGCATTTTCGGTACGCCTATAAATCTCGGCGAACGCGTAAACACCAAATACAACGAATACAGAGTTTCATGCTATTTCTTTGACAACAGAACTTTCGGATATACAGAAAATCTATGGCAATCGGAAGGATTTCCCGATTTTGTGATTTTCTCATCAGACAGACCCGGCGGACTGGGCGGATATGACTTATATTTAAGTATTCTTAATGAAATCAAGGTGGCAGGCGAATGAAAAATTTTAACTTCTTTAAACTCTTAGCAATAGCAACTTTTGTATTTGCAGCTGCGTTTTCTTCATTTGCAGAAACTTTTTACTTATCAACCGGAGAAAAAATAGAGGGGACGATAACTGACGCCAGTGACGACTATGTAGTAATTACACCGGAGCCGATTAAAATATTAAAAAGCGACGTTTTCAGTTCAAGAAAAGAGCGTTTTAATGCTGAAAATAACTGGAACCGCCACTTATTCGAACTCTCCGGCGGTTTAGGTGTCTCTCATTGTTATGACCACGGCGGAGACGGTTTCGGCTTTGTAATAGGCGGTCATGTGACAGCGGGATTTACATACAACTACGCAATCACAAAATATTTTGCACTCGGACACGGTGTACGTTTTAAAGTCGATATTGTAAATGCAAGCAATGGTTATAATGATGAATTGCGTCCGAAACAAACAGAATATAGCAGTAACGTAGAGTATGACTTCGATGATGTAGAAGACAGACGATGGAATGTAAACGGTGGTTTTACGTTTTCCATTGTAGACCAATTTATGTTCGGAAGTATAAAAAACAAACAGCTGGCTGCGGTAATTGATTTACTGTACGGGCGAACAGTCGGCGGCGGCTTAGGAATTTACTATCGCGGTTTTGTCTGGAAATTCATTTACTCATTTGATATTCCTGTAGGCGGTACTATGCCGCTTCATTCATTCTCATTAAACTTCGGCTACAAAATCGGAGCCGGCAAGAAAAAAACTTCATTATAGGGAAAAATAAAGGAGTTTATTATGAAAAAATACAGTTTATTTTTATTATCAGTTTTAATAATTGTAACAGCATGTTCTACATTTGTAGATGTAGATTTTGACATGAAAACTTTTGAACGCGAGCAAAAAGCATGGAATGAGGCAAAAATTACTAAATATGAATACACGTATGAGTCGTTAGGAGAAGGCGGTGGAATCTATAATGTTTCTGTAGATGGTGATAAATGTGAAATTATCGAAGAATACACAGGTAAAACCTTTTTTGATGATGAATATAGAAT
>JAXJQT010000082.1:0-3874 GCA_036311025.1 Spirochaetota bacterium | reverse complement strand
GTTTGCAGATAGACAAAATGGTAGTTTTATTTTTCCTAAAAAATATGATTGGTGTGATTTTGCCACATATTTTAATAGTTTTTCATATCGAAAATGGAAAACTTATACAAATATAGACGACTTAAATCTTCAACTTGTATTAAACGGAAAGTTTAACATTACACTTGTAGGTTATTTGGAAGAATACGGAAAAATAAAAAAATACTTCCTTGACGAGCAAACTGTTGTTGCAGAAAAAGACAATCCTATAGATATAAAATATCCTACTTTAGATAAAGACTACACAATCATTGCGTTCGAACTAAAAGCAATGAGTAAAAACTGTGAGATTTACTCCGGATATTATTACACTAATATTGATGAAACGTTGCTTCGTGATGTATCCATTTCATTAGTTACTACCACTTTTAAAAAAGAGCAATTCATTATTCCTAATATCGAAATGTTAAAAAAAGAGATTCTTGATAGTAACGAAGCTATTGCAAAAGGATTTGATGTTCATGTCATAGATAACGGCAGAACTTTAAAACCTGAAAATTACAATTGTGAACATTTAACCGTTCATCCAAATAAAAATGTCGGCGGTGCAGGCGGCTTTGCTCGCGGTATGATAGAAACCATCAAGCAACAAAATCCGGCAACTCATGTTTTATTAATGGACGATGACGTTATTATTATGCCGGAAGCATTAAAACGTACACACAATCTTTTAAGTCTTATTAAAGATGAATATAAAGACCATTTTATCAGTGGTGCTATGCTGAAAATGGAACAAATGAATGAACAACATGAAGATATAGGATATGTTCATAATGACGGATATTACACTCCTAAAAAAAGACCTATGTATTTGCATTTATTAGAAGACGTTGTACATAATGAAGAATTATTAGATACGCCCGAGATGTCTTATGCAGCTTGGTGGTATTGTTGCGTTCCTATAGAAAATATAAGTCTTGATAATTTACCGCTTCCGGTTTTTGTTCGCGGTGATGATGTTGAATTCTCATTAAGAAATAAAGCTGACATTATAAGTCTAAACGGTATTTGTATTTGGCACATGGGATTTACTCAAAAATTTAACGGAGCAATGGAATTATATCAAGTTCCGAGAAACAGTCTGATAATTCAAGCTACAAGTAATATTTGTAATAACGTAGATTTTATACCTAGATTAAAAGTTTTATTTTACAGTGAAATCTATCGTTTTAATTATAACGGAGCATCTTTGTTATTAGATGCTGTTGAAGATTTTATGAAAGGTCCGGATTTCTTTTCTACACTTGACGGTGAAAAAATGATGAAAGAAAAAGGAAAACTTAACGATCAATTATCTGATATTGATGATTTTAAAAACATTTTTGTTGACCTCGGACGTGTTTATGACAATCCTACTATGACAAAAAAACAACGTCTTATTTATCAATTAACAGATAACGGACATCGTTTTATGCCAAGCTTTTTATTAAAAAAAGATATCGGTATCATTCCGCAAGATTGGTGCGTAACACCTGCTAAAAACTATATGCATAAACAATTATTAGCTGTTAATCCAAATGCTAAAGCTGCTATATTACGTACTATAGACAAAAAAGCATATAAGCTTTTAATGAAGCGTTATAAAAAGTTAATGAAGCGATATGACAAAACAGTTGATGCTGTAACTGCAGAATATCACTCTAAACAAAAATATCTGACATCTATCGATTTCTGGAATAAATATTTAGAGATAGATATGTAATTAACTTTTAATTTAAAAGGGAAAATATGAAATTTAATTCTATACAAAAGATATCACATGCCGATTGTACCGGATGCGGTGCTTGTTACAACATTTGTCCTAAAAATGCCATTGAAATGAAACTAAATCACGAAGGTTTTTGGGCTCCTTTCATCAATGAAAAAAAATGTATTGATTGTGGGATATGTTCAAAAACATGTCCTATTGAAAATAGAAAATATATCAATACATCAACTCCATCTTGTTATGCCATAAAAGCCCCAGACGAAATAAGAAAAGAAAGTTCATCCGGTGGAGTTTTTTCTTTGTTTGCAAATAAAATTCTAGAATTAAATGGTTATGTATGTGGAGCAATATTAGATTCAGATTTCTATGCTCGTCATATTGTTTCCAATAAAAAATCAGAAATTGAAATGATGAGAAAGTCAAAATACATTCAAAGTAACGTGGGGGCATCTTATAAACAAATAAAAGAAAAACTTTTAGACAAAAAAATTGTTTTATTTACAGGTACACCTTGTCAGATTGCAGGTTTATATAATTTTTTAGGTAGTGATTTTGAAAACCTATATACAATTGATATATTTTGTCATGGGGTTCCAGCTGTAAAATTTTTCCATAAATATTTAGATGAAACATTCGGATTAAAAAATGTTAAATCTTTTAATTTCCGAACAAAAGATTATGGATACAACAGTATGAATCAAATTGTTGAATTAAAAAATGGTAAACGAATAGGACGAAATCGATATTTCGATATTTTTGAACAAGGAATGCATTCCGGACTTTTTTTAAAAAATATTTGTGGAGATTGTCCTTTTGCCTCAGAACCAAGACAAGCTGATATCAGTATAGGTGATTTTTGGGGGATTTCAAGTTATGATAAAAATATTGTTGATCCTTTAGGAGTAAGTGCTGTTTTAATAAATAATGATAAAGGTAAAGTTTTGTTTGAAAAAATAAAAAATGATAATACCTTTATAAAAGAGATTCCATATTCTATTGCAAAAAATAATAATAGATTATCTTCTCATATGCCTTTACCTAAGGGGCGTAATTGGTTTTTTCATATGCAACAATCTCAATCTTTAGAAAAATCGATAAAATATGCATTATCTAGAAAATTTGATATCGGAGTTATCGGTTTATGGTATGGTCGAAATTATGGAAGTATGGCTACATATTATGCATTACATCATATATTAAAATACACATTTGGGCTTTCTGTTTTAATGATAGAAAATTGTATTAGAAATAAAAATATAGAAGAAAAGCATCCATATGAGATAGCTGAAAAGTTTTATGATGTTAGTTTACAGTATAAAATTGAAGATTTGCGTATATTAAATGATTTCTGTGATACTTTTATTCTTGGTTCTGATCAGTTATGGAATGTACACTTAAGTCGTCCATATAAACAAGCTTATTTTTTAGATTTTGTTAATGATAAAAACAAAAAAATAGCATACGGTACGTCTTTTGGAAAAACTTATGAAGGGACAAAAGAAGAAGCATTAATAAGTAGTTACAATTTGAATAGATTTGATCACATTTCAGTAAGAGATGATTTATCTGTTAATACTTGTAATAATATTTTTAATATCAAAGCACAAAAAGTTTGTGATCCTGCGTTTCTTTGTAATGAAACTGAATACGAAAATGTTATCAAGAATTTTACTTCGCCCAACTTTATTGCTTCATTAAAGAATGAAAATTATATAGTTGCATATATATTAGATCCCTCTAAAGAAAAAGTTGACTTTTTAAAGAGTCTTGCCTTTAATAAGAAGATTAAAATAAAAATAATATTAGATGAACTTTCTGATATATGGGAGAGAAATAAACAAAATATTGGAGAAATAAATGAATGGATAGAAATTGTTCCCAATATAGGATTAGGAGAATGGTTAAGTTATTATAAATTTGCAACATCAATCGTAACCGATAGTTATCATGGGCTAATTTTTTCTATCATCTATAAGAAACCGTTTATCGTTTTCTCCAATCCTAATAGAGGTGCTGAACGTTTTCTTTCATTATTAACCGAAATAAAATTAGAGAATCGTTTATTCTCAAATCCTTTAGTAGCTATGGAACAAATTAATTTACTTAATAGTATTGATTATAAATCTG
>JAXJQT010000081.1:0-1602 GCA_036311025.1 Spirochaetota bacterium | reverse complement strand
TTGTAAGAGTCTTAAACAACTATTTGTAAGAGTCTTGAACAACTGTTTGTAACGGTCTTAAACAACTATTTGTAACGGTCTTGAACAACTGTTTGTAACAGTCTTAAACACACTGTTCCGTATTTATTTTACAAAATATCAGTCTTTCTTCTTCTAGAATTGCCAACTTCTGCAATATTGTTTATATATAAAACATGCAAACTATTAACACTATCAATCAATTTTTAACTAACTTATTAATGAGTTCTCCGGTTCCGGATTTCGGGTACAACGGAATTCAAGTAGAAAATACCGGAGAAATAAAGAAAATCGCCTTTGCCGTAGATGTATGTGAAGAAACAATAGAAAAAGCAATCGCAGCAAATTGTAATTTACTGATTGTACATCACGGTCTATTTTGGGGTAAAGATTTGCCGATTACCGGCGGACACTACCGCAGAATAAAAGCATTACTTGATAACAACATCGGACTTTTAGCGTATCATTTACCACTGGACGGACATGCCGAAGTGGGAAATAATGCTCAAATCTTAAAAAAACTCAACGCATCAAACTTTAAGCCGTGCGGTTTTCACAAAGGTTTTGCTGTAGGATATATAGGAGAACTGCCGACAGCGACAAATCTCGAAGATATCGCAAAGAAATTGGAAATTCCGACTGACAGCCTGAAAGTTTTACCTTTCGGCAAAAAAGAAGTTACTAAAGTCGGTGTTCTTTCCGGAGGCGGCGGACATTATTTCCAAGAGTTTGTCGATGCCGGGGCCGAAGTTTTTATTACCGGAGACGCTGAACATATTTTGTATCACAGTGCAAAAGAACAAAATACCAACATTATATTCGGCGGACATTATCATACCGAAATATGGGGAGTTCTTGCGTTACAAAAATTGATTTCGCAAACATTCTCTATCGAAACAGAATTTATTAACGCACCTACCGGATTATAATTTTATTCATCATTTAAGGAGTTATTCATGAACAACAAACCTTCTATTTCGATTATCGGAAGCGGTGTCGGCGGTCTTTTTGCCGGAGCTCTTCTGGCAAAACATGGTTTTAAAGTAAATGTTTTTGAAGCCAGACCGCAAATCGGCGGATATTTGACAAGCTGGAAACGCGGTGATTATTTGTTTGAATCTTCGATGCATGAATTAAACGGTTTTTATCCGGATGATTTGAAATTGCGAACTTTTCGATATCTCGGTATTTTCGACAGAGTAAAATTCCTCCCCGTTTCATCTCCTTATACTTCCGTGTTCAAAGATGGTTATAAATTCACACTGCCGCACAATTTTGATGAATATGCTGAAAAATTGATACAAGAATTCCCAGAATTGAGTAGGTGATAAGTTTGTCAAAAGGTAATATATATATAGCATAACAAATTGCTAACTTAAGTAATGCATCAACAATAGTCATATATGCAAATGCAGACATTTTTTCATGTGCGATTATTGCTGAGTGGAAAGGAATGTTCATTAAAGAAATAAAAGTGGTAATGGTAGCGCAATGTAAACACCATTGAGCTGCAACTTCTCGTCCTTCAGGTATCTGCATTTTGTTGCTAACGAACCACATGCCAAATGTTTCTATGAGTATTAT
>JAXJQT010000080.1:0-6592 GCA_036311025.1 Spirochaetota bacterium | reverse complement strand
TTGGGGTTAAAGGGGGACTTCTCTTTTTGATTACAAAAAAAGAGAAATCCCCCTTAAAAATCTCGTTGTTTTCTGAACAACAAAACCGCTTTAATGTCGGCTATGCCGACAAAAAGAGCCTTGAACCTGCAAAGGTTTAGAAAACTTTGAACCAAAGTTGCACTTAAATGCAAGCTTGCTTGCAAAATGTATCTTAACCCCAAGTAGGTTTATTAAACTTTAAACCAAAGTTTAGCCCCAATGCCGGGCTTGCCCGGCAGAACCGTCCCCTAACCCGGCGTAAGCCGTTGCACCTTAAAGCCTGCTTTAGCCCTGCCGTCCGCCGTAAGCGGACAAATTGTCTTTAATCCCGGCGTAAGCTTTTTTTCTACTCAAGTTTAGTTGTAAACTTGCAAAAGAAACCTTGAACCTTGCAAAGGGTCATAAAAAAAGGAGGCACTTCTGCCTCCTTTTACTTCCCCGCTATTTCGCTGTTCGCACCACACGGAAACCGTTGATATTGATGCGATTATAGGCGTAGTCGTCGCTCCTGCTAGACATAGTACAGAAACCCGACGAGTTGCCCCATGTACCGCCACGTTTATTGCGGTAGCCCGAGTCGCTAGAATCCCAACACCATTCCAACACGTTACCGCTCATGTCGTACAAGCCAAGTCCGTTTGCTTCTTTAGTTTTTACCGGATGAGTTCTTTTCTCTGAATTTCCACTATACCACGCTACATCATCTATTGTATCACTGCCGGCATATTTATATTGAGTGCCGGTAAGTCCGTTGCCGCCACGTGCCGCATATTCCCATTCTGCTTCTGTAGGCAATCGATAGCCGTTTTTTGTAAAGTCACAAGTCACAGCATTCCAAGTACTGTCACTTGAAGTAGGAATATCTCCCCAATCATCAGGATTTGTACTGTCGTTTATCGTATAGCACGGAGTAAGACCTTCATCCATACTTCTTTTGTTACAGTACACAAGTGCATCATACCAACTTACATAATATGCAGGATAATTATTTCCGACACCATAAGTTTCGCTAGGTTTTGTTCCTCCGTAACTGCAATATTTTTCATATTCTGTCTGTGTTACCTCGTGGTCGCATATATAAAAGTTACACACTGGTATGCTTACACCATCCTTAAAAATATAGCTTGTTGTATAGCCATCTGCCGTTATCGCTCCGGTTATAGTTGCACCTTGTACATAGACAAAATCTGTAGAGTTCCATTTTGCTGTCACACTTATGTCTTTTGCTGTATCACTCGGTATCTGCGTTACTTTGTCTCCGTTTTCATCGTACCAGCCTACAAAATCATAATCGGCTCTTTCTATATTATCTGCCGTCGACAGAGTTATTCCCATATTTGCATTACGAACCGTCACCGGTGTAAATTCGCTTTTCCAGCTACCGCCGGCTAAGTCGTATGTGATTGTATATTGAGTATTTACCTTATCCAATGTCTTTTGCTCTGTTGCTGTCAATCCGTTTGTTACTTTTATTACGTCAGTCAATGTATTCAAAAGTTTATCTGATGTATCATACACTTCAAACTTGATTATATATTGCCCGGTCGGAACATCATTTTTTGCGTACTCTGCCTGTATTTCATTGATTACAATTTCTTCTGCTTCATATCCGGCTACAGCTTCACATGTTGCTATATCGTACAGTCCTGCTTTTATTTTACTTATTCCACTAATCGCTTCCCAAGTTAGTTCTATTGCTATATTTCCCTTGCCTTGTACTAACTTCATATTAAAAACAAGGCTGTTATCACCGGCAACTATCTCTTGGTTCTCTATAACACCTTTTAATATCACATCACCGTTTTCGTTACAAAATGTCATTTCAAAGTCATAAATACCGGTATCAAGCAAAATACTGTTATCACTTTCAAGTTGACTGATTACATCCGCACCGCTCCAGCTTTTTATTTCATCTTCGTTTGCCGTCAATGTTGCACTTTTAATGTCATTTTCATTTATTTCCGGCATTATGGTTCTAGATTCACTTCTCACATTCATCACAAGTCGCCCTTTTGTCGCTTCTTGCTTTCCCTCTGTGGTCTGACTGCACGCTGTTACCGCACACCACACAGCCAGCACCATAAAAAACTTAATTAGATTCTTCATTCTTCGCCTCCTTTAGTTTTGTTGCTTGTACCAATATTTGTCACAAAGAGTTTTTCTTAATTTTTTTGCGTTCTTTTTTGAATCAGATAGTTCATCAACTTTATCTTCACCGGTGTAATCATTCTTATCTGTATACATCCAAGTACCTTCCCCTTCAAATGTTACACATTTCAATTTCTTACAATCTTTAAATGCTCCGGCTTCGATTCTTGTCACATTATCAGGAATTGTTACACTTCTTAAATTCTTACAATTTTTAAATGCTCTTACTCCGACTTCTTCCACACCGCTACCGATTGTCACACTTGTTAAGCTACTGCAACCGGTAAATGCTCCGGTTCCGATTCTTGTCACATTGTCGGGAATTGTTACACTTTTCAATTTCTTGCAATCTTTGAATGCTCCTGCTCTGATTTCTGTTACATTATTACCGATTGTTATAGACTCTAATGCAGGAGTTATGGGTAGACTATCAAGTGATGTCAGACCGTCACCGATTACCAGTGTTTCTAATTTTTTACACCCGATAAAAGCACTGCCACTAACTTTTGTCACGCTGTCAGGGATTTCCAAACTCGTTAAGTTTTTACAATTAAAAAATGCATATCTACCGATGGATTCTATTTTTTCACAAATTTTCACTTCTTCTGTAGCAGACGGATAAGCTAACAATTCAGTTTTAGCTCTATCGCATAAAGTCCTACCATTATTTGATGGTAAATAACTTGGATTTCCAGATTCTACATCAAACTTCGTTAAGTTCTTACATCCATTAAATACACCGGCACCGATTTTTGTTACACTTTTAGGAATTCTTAACTTTTCCAATTTTTCGCAATTTTTAAATGTTTCATCTTTTATTTCTTGTAGTTTTTCAGGTAAATAAACTCTTTCAAGCTTTGTACATCCCTCAAAAGCATTTTCACTGATAGTAGTGTTTCCTCCCTCAAAGACTACGCATTGAAGATTTTCAAAATCGGAAAAATACTTGTACGGAATATTAGCTACATCTTTATCGATATATATTTCTTTGGCTGATTTGAATTTACTTTTATAATGCAAATCTTCTTTCGATATGTGAACAGGCTCACCGGTATAGCCACAAGATTTCGCAATTATGGAAATTCCAACCACTACCGGAAAAAGTATCAAAAATATACCAATTGTTACACACTCCAAATTACACAATATTTTCTTAATCCACATATCTCCTCCGCAAAAAGCAAATGTTATCAACGCTAAAATTTCTACAAATAGCACAATAGAAAATACAATATACCTGTCTTTTTCTTTCATATTGCCACCTCTAACTCGACTTGCAATAAATTGCCAATGTAAAATAAATGAAATTGTAAGTAAGAATCGCAAAAATCAAAGACACTGAAAAAGAAAGTAAATCACCCCCAATGTAATTCTGTGCTACATCAAGTATATGCAAGATATTTAAACAGCACCAAAACAGCAATGCTACTATCCCTATAGTGATATTTATTTTTGATACGGAATAACGTCCGGCTAAAGGTGATAAAATATAGTCACATACATCATCATCTTTCGGTTCCGGTAAGTTTCCGTGATGAGGAATATCATCATTTGCAATTCTCGAATTAAATTCCTTGTCTTCATCTTCAAACTTTTTATTTTCCAATATCTTGTTTATACCAAACTCGTATCTCTCAAAACAATACTTGGAACCTTTCGCCATCATTATCCACATTATCGAAAATATGATTCCCAGATATGTCAAAAAAATCGGTGCTATTTTTTTGTATTTTTCTATATTTCCCGATTGTTTTTCATCTTCCGTTTTTTTTATTTCAACTGAAATTTCTGCATTCTTCATTTGATTAGCTTCATTCTTCAATGTACCGCAAATTTTATCGATACTATTGCTTTCTTCCGAAAACATTATTTCCATCATATAAGTTCCGTATCCGCCGGCTATGGCAAGCATAAAAACCGCAAGAAATACAGAACGCTGCCATAAATGCGATATTTCAAAGTCACGCCCACGCCATAACTCGTCATATACATCACGCAATGAATAAGAATCTGAATCTTTCTTCAATAACTCGTAAAGCGGACATTTATTTTCTTTATCACTCATTTTATTGTACCCTCTTTACTTCCAAGTCCGCAGTAGCACTGTAGTACTCGTCACCGTCTGCCACTATTACCATTACTTTATAATTTGCCGGTTCTATAGTTGATGTATCGATTGCAAAAGTTGCCGATGTTCCGCTTTGTTTTACTCCGTCTATGTACCACCCATAGCTGTCAAATCCGCCAGCTGCCGTGAATGTCACGGTATTTTCATTTGTCACTTGTTGCAAGTTGATTTCAGCATCATTATATTCAGGTAGCATTACCGAGATTCCGACTTTGTTTGCCGTCCATTGAGCATAGAGCGTTGTATCTTCTCCGAATGTATAAGATTCCCCGGCAATGTAACTGTCTCCGCTTCCGTCCGGTTTTGTATTCCATTCTTTAAATGTACAGCCGGTGCGTTTAGATGTATTTGAGTTTAACGATTGCAAAGTCCCGAATGTAAAAACTTGACTCGGCATTTTTCCTGTTCCGCCGTTGGCGTCAAATGCCACGGTATAATTATTAGCAATCCATTTTGCATAGAGTGTAATATCTCCGGTAGTTCCTTTTGTTATTTCAGTTATTCCGTCACTACACTCTTCATCTATATACCATCCTGCAAAGGTGTAACACTTCCTTGTTGCTTCTGCCAATATTATATCTTCCGTTTCTACAGTGTATTTTTCCGGATTGCTGTCGGCATTTGTTCCGCCGTCAAGCTCGTATGTTATCGTGTAAAGTTCCAACCATTTTGCATAAAGTGTTACTTCTCCGTCATATTCTATGGTCAAATTCTTCACACTTTCACTGTCATTATACATTTTCTCACCGTCGGCACTTACAGCCCAACCGCCGAATTCATAGCCGTCACGTGTAAATGTATTTGCAGTCAAAACTTTTTCAACGTCATAAGTAAAACTCATATCATCCATGTTGCCGTTTCCGCCGTTGGTGTCAAACTTCACGGTATAATTATTAGCTGTCCATTGAGCATAAAGAGTTATATCTTCATTCAACGAATAGTAACTTCCCGACATATAAGTAATTCCGTTTCCGTCAGCCTCTGTATTCCATTCAGTTACTGTATATCCGTCAAGATTAAAAGTATTCGAATTCAATTGTTGAGATTTACCGAGAACAAATTCCTGTTTTTCCATTGTTCCGCTTCCGCCGTTAGCATCAAATGTTACGGTATAAGTTTTTAGAGTCCATTTTGCCGTAAGCTTTAAGTTCCCGATTATCTTATATCCGGCTTCTATCTTTGTTTCGCCGTTGTACCAGCCTACAAATGTATAGTTAGCTGATGTCAATTCCGGCAATTGTCCGGCTGTCAAAGTATCACCTTTTTTCAATCCGCTGATCTTACTCGGTGCTACTGCGTATTCATTTGTATATGTCACGCTATATGTTTTTACTATATAGCTTGCTGTTGACACATCGCTGTTTTTCATACCGTCTTTTGCGGCAAATGCTGTTACAGTCACATTTTTTGTAATTGTGATTGCATTTGTATATTCTGCGGTTACGCCGTCAATCGTGTAGTTGATTTTAGCTCCCTCTGTAGCACATGACAATGTTATGCTGTCACCGCAGTCTACAGATGTTCCGTCCGGCAGACTGAAAACTACAGGTAAAACTTTCTCTTTTTCTGTCCATACTGCATAAAGTATCACTGTCGCATTATTTTCAGACGTCAAGTTTTTCACTTTTCTCATGTCCGTATAAGCTGCATTTCCGTCGGCACTTACAGCCCACCCGGCGAATGCGTAGTCTGCACGTGTAAATGTATTTACCGGCAAGGCTTGCTCTGTATCATAGGTAAAAGTTTGATTTCCCATGTTACCGATTCCGCCGTTGGCGTTAAATTTTACTGTATATGTATTAGCATTCCATTTTGCTGTATATGTTGCATTTTCTGCCGGGAATGCAGCAGGCAATGACGGATTCCAGCCCGCAAATGTATAACCTGTTTTCGTAGGATTTGCCGAAGTTGTCACCGCTTCTTCGTATTTACCGGAAATACTTTCGTCTCCCTCTCCGCCGTCAAGGTTCAATGTCAGAGTAATTGTATTTCTGTCATAATAGATTTTTACTACAGTACTTCCGTCTGCCGCGATTTTCTCTTGTTCTACAGATTTTACGGTAAATCCGGCGTAGTCTTTCGCTGTTGCGGATGTATTTTCCCCCGTTGCTCCGTTTTTGCTTTCCGTTTCCGTTACTGTATATTCATCATCAATAATATTTTGTTGGCAGTGCTCTACAGTGTAGACAGTATCATTATTAACATTCCACTTCGCTGTCAGGCTTAAATCTCCGGTTATTGTATATCCGGCTTCAATCTTTGTTTCACCATTGTACCAGCCGGCAAATGTATATC
>JAXJQT010000079.1:0-4853 GCA_036311025.1 Spirochaetota bacterium | reverse complement strand
CCGCGATACAGAGGTAATAACGACGGATGGATGTTTATTCCGCCTTTCGGACATATTTCTAAGAAACTTGCTTTAAATATTTTACCGTAAGCAAATGTTACAAATAAATCGGCTTCCAATGATAAAAGCTGTTCTCTTACTTCGTCAGTCAGTTTTTCCGGTTTTAATATTGGCAAACCTAATTCCTGAGCAGCAACGGCTATCGCTGACGGAGTGAGAATTTGTTTTCGTCCGAATAAAGTGTCAGGCTGTGTTACAACCATAACGACGTCGTGTAAAGCGGAAATTTTTTTTAATACGGGAACTGCTAATTCCGGAGTTCCGAAAAATATTATTTTCATAAATTGTGTTGTTTCCTATAATCTTTTAATACGTTTAGTTTTTCATTTGCCGGTAAATGATCAATAAAAACTTTACCGTCCAAATGGTCATATTCGTGTTGAATACAGATAGCTAAAAGTCCGTTTGCTTTTAGAATTTTTTCTTTTCCGTCTATATCTGTGTATTTTACAGTAACTTTTTTTGAACGTTTTACTTCCGCTCCGATTCCGGGAAGTGACAAACAGCCTTCTTCTGCAAGTGAATAATCTTTGGAGCGTTCTAAAATCTCCGGATTAATCATCACATATTTTTTTCCTTTTATTTCCATTACAAACAAACGTTGTAATACACCGATTTGTACGCCGGCAAGTCCGCAACCGTCCGATTCGTACATTACTCGAAACATTTCATTTATTAAATCGATTAATTCTTCATCAATTTTTTCAACAGGTGAAGAAACTAATTTCAGTCGATCGTCCGGATAGACAACAACATCGTATTTCATTTGTATTCCTTAATCTGTGATTTATAGCTAAAAAATTGAGGTTGACTATAGTAAAAATGCGTTCTTATGTCAATATTCTTGATTTTTCCGATTTTTTCTACTACTATACGCAAAGCTTTTTTAAAGCTGTTAGAAAGTTAATTTTTTTTAAAAGGAGAAAAAAATGGCAAATTATAAAATTGCTACAATTCCCGGTGATGGAATTGGACCGGATATAATCCGTGAAGCTTGTGGTGTTATGGATGCCATAGGTAAAAAATATGGTCATAATTTTGAATATACAGAGGTTTTGGCCGGTGGTGCCGCTATAGACAAAACAGGAGAACCGTTACCTGAGGAAACTTTAAAAGTTTGTTGTGCAAGTGATGCAGTTCTATTGGGAGCTGTAGGTGGACCTAAATGGGATAACTTGCCTGGTAATAAACGTCCTGAAAAAGCTCTTTTGGGACTTAGAGGCGGAATGAAAGTTTATGCTAATCTTCGCCCTGCACTTATGTTTAAACAATTGTCTGCAGCTTGTCCTTTAAAAGCGGAAATTGTAGATAACGGACTTGATATTTTAATCGTGAGAGAATTGACCGGCGGAATTTATTTCGGTGAACGCGGACGCAAAGAAGATAACAGCGAAGCTTGGGATACAGAACGTTACAGTGTACCGGAAATTGAACGAATTTTGAAATTAGGTTTTGAATCAGCAATGAAAAGACGTAAAAAAATGTGTGTTGTTGATAAAGCAAACATTTTGGAATCAAGTCGTTTGTGGCGTGAAGTTGCTGCAAAAATGTCAGCACAATACCCTGAAGTAGAATTAAGTTATATGTATGTTGATAATGCAGCAATGCAACTTGTTCGTAATCCTGGTCAGTTTGATGTTATTGCTACAAGTAATATGTTTGGTGATATTCTTTCTGATGAAGCGAGCCAGATTACCGGTTCTATCGGAATGTTAGCATCTGCATCATTAGGAGACAGCGGTCCGGGACTTTATGAGCCAATTCATGGTTCTGCTCCTGATATAGCAGGACAGGATAAGGCAAATCCTTTAGCAACAATTTTATCATGTGCAATGCTTTTGCGTTATTCTTTCAATCTTGATAAAGAAGCTTTAGCTATTGAAAATGCAGTAGAAAAAGTTTTGGATGCCGGTTGGAGAACCGGTGATATTGCCGGAAAAGGTTATCCTTCAGACAAAATTGTAGGAACTAAGAAAATGGGAGCTTTGGTAATCGAAGCTTTACAATAAAAATTATAAAAGAGAGAAAAATATACACTTTTTAGTGTGTGTTTTTCTCTTTATATCTAAAAAATAATTACCTATTTTTATAAATTGTGATATATGAGAAACTGCTGATACATCGAAAATGTATAAAAAATATTAGGAGATGAAATTTTATGTCAGCTACGGAAAAATACACATTAAGACAATTAGCTCCACTGATTAAGCAAGGAAAAAAATATAGGCTGTTTAAGCCGTTTTTATATAATGGTCAAATATTTTTAAATATTGAAAAAATCTTAACTGAAGCAGATTTGATGAGAATGGAAGGTAAGATTTTTGGACCTATAGAAGTCGTACCGACAATAGAGCATAATACAAATAGCCAAATTAGAGAGGCTATTGCTGAAAATTGTATAAAAATATTGAAGACATCTCCTCTATTTCGTCCGAGTGAAAGTTCACATCTTGATTTTAACAAGCGTAAGGAATGTGAAAAAATTATTTCCGGAGTTATCAAAGAAAATGCACATTTGGCACAGAAGCTTTTGGAAATTTATCAGTTTTCAAAAAAATTATTTATTCACTCTGTAAATGTTTCTATTTTTTCATTTGTAATAGCATTGGGAATGCAAGAAAAAAGAAAAGAGCATAATGCTTTAGTTCTTGAAGAAGTGTTTTCTGCTGCATTACTTCATGATGTGGGATTTTTGAATTTGCCTAAAGAGTTGGTAGAAAAAAGAAGAATTGAATATACACCGGAAGAAAATGCGATTTTTAAGACATACCCTACGGAAGGGAGAGAAATTGCTTTAAGTTTGGGACATGTTTTGAGAAAGCGAACAAATGATATTATTTATCAACATCATGAGCGTTTAGACGGAAGTGGTTTCCCTATGGGACTAAAAGGTAATGCGATTGATGAAATGGCATTAGTTATCGGTTTGGCAGATGATTTTGATTTGTTTTTATCAAAAGAAATTACAAATATTCAAAGAGGAACAGCCTCTGATATAATGAGTCGTTTAGCTCGTTCTGCTTCATTTTATGGTACGGATGCAGTAAATTCTTTTTATACATGGTTTCGTTATTTAAAATAAAAATAATTTAAGGACTTAATAGATGCCTATTGATGATTTTCAAAAGATTGATGAAGAATTTTTTAATACTATTTTAGAAGATGATTTTTTCTTTGAGGGGGACATAAAAACTCAAGATGCAATACTTGTCAAAGGTTCTTTGAAAGGAACTATAGAGTCTGATAATTTGATAGTTGTTGCTCCGACATCTGTTATTAATGCTGATATAAAAACTAAAGTATTACAGTGCTTTGGTAAGATTGTCGGAAATATTTGTGCTTCTGAAATGGTTCATGTTCATTCGCCCGCATCTATTATGGGAGATATTTCGGCTCCTTTATTGACAATAGAAAAAGGTTGTAGTGTCAACGGTAAGATTTCAATGCCGATAAACATACAAAAAACAAAAGATACTGAGGTTTTATAATGAAGAAAATTATAGTTTTAAATTTGTTCTTTTTATTTGTGTCCGTGCTTTTTGCCCAAGATGCAACAGCACCTAACACCAGCGGAAATACAGCAACAGCAGTGCAGCAAGCAGCTCCAGCTACTCCTCCGGTTCGTAAAAAAAATGGTTGGGATTATTACTCAGAAGGAAATTATCATGCATCTATTCGTTCTCTTGAAGAAGAAAGAAAGTTATTTCCTGGCAGAATAAATATTTATATTATTTTAGGTTGGAATTATAAAGCATTGAAAGATTATCCGGAAATGGAGAGAATTTCTATTGAAGGTTATAATATAAACCCTATTCATGTTAATATTTTGAAAAATTTAGGGGAAGCGTGTTATTTCCAAAATAAATATAGCGACAGTATTAAATACTTTGAAAAGTATGCAAAGATAAAAAATAAATGGCAGGATCCTTATACATACTTCATGTATTATTATTTAGGAGATTCTTATTATAATATCGGAGCTTATTACAAAGCTGATACAGCATTAAGTGCTGCGAATTTATTAAAACCAAATAATGTTCAAAATTTACTTTTGCTCGGTAAAGTGAATGAAAAATTAAAAAACACTAAGCAAGCAATGAAATATTATGAAGCGTTGTTAAAACTTGAACCGGCAAATATGGAAGCAAGAAATGCTTATGAGCAATTAAAGAAAACTCAAAATAACGAATAATCTTAATTATGTTTTTTCACATTATAAATTTTGGATGTAAGCTTAATATCTATGAAGCTGAATCTATGGCTCTTCTTTTACAGGAAAATGGATTTAAAAAAATATCTCTTTCTGAAAAAGAAGAGCCTGATATTGTAATTATAAATACTTGTACGGTAACAGGAAAAGCAGAAGCAAAGTGTCGTAACAGTCTTCACAAGATTCGTCGAAATTATCCTCATGCGTGTATAATTATGTGTGGTTGTATGATTGATAAAAATAATTTAGAGCAACTACACGATGCTGATATTTTAATAGAAAATAAACATAAAAGCCAACTTTTAGAAATTATTGAATTATTTAAGAATGGCTTGATAACGCAAAAACCTTATTTATTTACTTCTTCTGTTGACGGAACATTTTCTTTTTCTACAAAAAAGATGCTCGGACATTCTCGTGCTTTTACTAAGATTCAAGATGGCTGTAATAATTTTTGTTCCTATTGCAAAATCCCTTTTGCTCGCGGAAGAAGTCGTTCTCGCTTACCTGATGATATTATTGAAGAGGTCAAACAATTTGAACAAAATGGGTATCGAGAAATAATTTTAACAGGGATAAATAT
>JAXJQT010000078.1:0-5267 GCA_036311025.1 Spirochaetota bacterium | reverse complement strand
ATGGCAATGATTGGGGCAAAATATGAAGGACGTTATTTATTGGGAACTTCTATTGCTCGTCCTATTCAGGCAAAACGTCAAGTTGAAATTGCTTTAAAAGAAGGTTGCGATGCATTGGCACATGGTTGTACGGGAAAAGGAAATGACCAAGTGCGTTTTGAACTTACATACAAAACTTTGGCACCGCAGTTAAAAGTTATCGCACCTTGGAGAATTTGGGATTTGCAATCACGTGAAGATTGTATTGAATACGCCAAAAAACATAATATTGATCTTGGCGGTATTTCTGAGAAGAAAATTTATTCAAGAGACAGAAATATTTGGCACATAAGCCATGAGGGCGGGGAATTGGAAGATTTAATAAACAGACCGAACGAAAATATGTTTGTTTTGAGTAAATCTCCGAAAGACGCTCCGGATCAAGAAACATTTGTTACTATCGGATTCGAGAAAGGTATTCCTGTATCAATCGACGGTAAAAAAATGGACGGTGTTTCACTATTGAAGTATTTGAATAAAATCGGTGGTGAAAACGGAATCGGGCGTGCTGATATTTTGGAAAATCGTCTTGTAGGTATGAAAAGCCACGGTGTTTATGAAACTCCGGGCGGAACAATTTTGTATGCAGCTTATGATGAATTACGTGAAATGGTATTGGAAAAAGATTCAATGTCACTTCTTGCCGATATGGGTAAAGTATACGCTAACATGGTTTATAACGGAAAATATTATACTCATTTGCGTATGGCTTTGGAAAACTTTGCTCGTGAAGTTATGCAATTTGCTACCGGAGAGGTTACTTTGGCATTGTATAAAGGAAATTGTATCGTTGCCGGAAAGAAATCTCCTTATTCACTATACAGTGAAGAAATCGCTTCATTTACAACCGGTTCTCTTTACAGTCATAAAGATTCTGCCGGATTTATCAATTTGTTTGGTTTACAAATGGGTATTGAAGCTAAAATTCAAAAATAATAGCTATTTTTAATAAAAAGAGACCGTCGGTTTGAAAGTTTCTCAACTGTGAGGACACTTGCTGACGGTCTTTTTTATGTGCCGCCAGTGAAAAGATATTCTGTTTGGGAATTAGAGTCGTTAGTCTATACAAGAAAAGGAGGCAAGGTTATTTGCCTCCTAAATCTGAATTTCTAATCCTTATTTATTGGTATACTCATAATTTATAGTCGCATTGGTTAAATATTCATTTGAATTTCCAATGTTTATTTGATTCCACTGTTCTTTTGTACCGGTATAGTTTACGCTTGTTAGTTTGTTACACTCGTTGAATGCATAGTCACCGATAGAAGTGACACTATAAGGAATTATAATGCTTTTCAAGTTATAGCAGTTATGGAACGCACTGTCGCCGATAGTAGTTACACTATTCGGAAGTATTATGTTAGTAAGATTATAGCACCAAGAAAATGCTTCGTTATCGATTTCCTGTAATCCTGTAGTGTTGCTTAAGTCAAGAGATATTTGAGCATTGGTATTATTAATTATTGCTGTTTTTATATTAAAAATTGTAACTGTATTTATTTCGCCATTGACATTGATTGTATATATACCTGCAGACAGTTCAGAAATAACATTTTTTATATCGTTTGTTGTTGTATTTATTGTGTTTTTTCTACACCAATAGTTTGGGTAAATACTTCGCAGATAAGCAGCGTTATCGGATTTATTTGTAACATCAATAAGTATGCTGTCGGTATAATTTTCGTTGTCCGAGTGATACCAATCGTTAGTATTTTCAAATGTTATGTTTTTTAAGTTATTACAACCACTGAATGCATAGTTGCTGATGAAAGTGACACTATCAGGAATTATAATGTTTTCCAAGCTACTGCAGCCTGAGAATGCACTGTCACCGATATAAGTGATACTGTTAGGAAGTATTATGTTTGTAAGATCATAACATTCGCTAAATGCTTCATTGTTGATACAAGTTACACTATTTGGAATTATAATTTTTGCTAGATTATACAAATTGCTGAACATATTATAATCAATTTCTGTCAGTCCTGTAGTATTGCTTAAATCAAGAGTTATTTTAGCACTGTAACTATCAGTTATTATTGTTTTAATATTATCGAGTGTAATTGCATTTATTTCTCCAGTTATACATATTATATATATTCCACTTAAATATTTTGGAATTGTATTTTCTATATTGTTTGCGGTTGTAGTAATAGTAATTTTTTTATACCAACAGTTGGTGTGAATATTTCGTAGATAAGCTGCGTTATCTGATTTATTTGTAACATTAATAGGTGTGAGGTTTGTATTATCTTCGTTTGAGTAATACCAATAGGTAGTATTTTCAAATGTTACACTTTTTAAGTTATTGCAATTAGTGAATGCATCATTACCGATATAAGTAACGTTGTTTGGAATTGTTATATTTGTTAAATTGGTACAATAGCTGAATGTACTGTATTCGATTGAAGTAATACTGTTCGGAATTGTTATATTTGTTAAGTTGGTACAATAACTAAATGCATTGTAACCGATAGAAGTAACACTGTCCGGAATTGTGATATTTGTTAAGTTTTTACAATAACTGAACGCATTACTATCGATAGAAGTAACGCTGCTTGGAATTATGATGTTTGTTAAGCTATTGCAACTATCAAATGCACGGTATCCGATGTTGGTGACACTATTAGGAATGGTAATGTTTACCAAGTTATTACAACAGCTGAACGCATGATTTGCGATGTAAGTAGCATTATTGGGTATTACTATATTTATCAGATTGTTACATCCCATAAATGCTTCGTTATCGATTCCCAGTAATCCTGTAGTATTACTTAAATCGAGAGATATTTTTGCATTGGGATTATTAATCATGGCTGCTTTTATATTAGAAATTGTAACAGAGTTTATTTTACCGAAGACATTGATTGTATATATTCCGGGAGAAAGTTTAGAAATGGTATTTGCTACATTGCTTGCGTTATCTTCGTAATGTCCGCTGTTTGTGCCGATATTCTCGTTTGCTTCAGAACAACCAGATAATATTGCAAGAATGAGTGTTGGTAAAATTAAAAATCTTTTCATTTTTTGCTCCTTGTGATTTTTTTTGTTTATTTTTATTTAATATAATCACTGTAATGTAAAAAGTGAAAAAGAATATCCTATTTAGGAATTAGTATTTGTCGTTTGGACAAGAAAAAGGAGCGAATTGCTTCGCTCTCGTTTTTAGGAAATCAAGTTAGATTGCTAATTGTTGCTCATAATTTATTTTAGGACAAAATAATATTATGTTTTTTACTTATTAGATAATTTTTTTATTCTTATTGAAATATCCGGATAAATAAAATATAAACTTTTTATTCTATTTAAAAGGAGTTTAAAATGAAAAAGATGTTGTTGTGTTTATTGTTTTCAGTAGCTACGTGTGTATTTTTTGTCGGATGCGGAAGATTTGGGGATTGTGATAATGATGATACAGTGAAGAAAAAGCCTGTAATTTATTTGTATCCCGAAACAGCTACAGAAGTTGATGTGAAATTGGATTATGCCGGTAAATTGACTTGTACTTACCCGAAATATCAAAACGGTTGGAATGTAATTGCCGAACCTGACGGAACTTTAAAGGATGTCAAAACCGGGAAAGAGTATTCTTATTTGTTTTGGGAAGGTGAATCGAAAGTAAAATATGATTTGAGCAAAGGTTATGTCGTAAAAGGAGAAGATACGGCTGAATTTCTTCAGGAAAAACTTGCACAAATCGGGTTGTTACCTAAGGAATATAATGAATTTATAGTTTATTGGTTACCGGAGATGGAAGATAATCCATATAATTTGATAACTTTTCAGAATGAAGTGTATACAAACTGTGCGGTTTTGACTGTTAATCCTAAGCCGGACAGCGTACTTCGTGTATTTATGGCATATAAAGAATTAGAAAGACCTATAAAGATTGAAAGTCCTGAAATTACACCGTTTGAACGTAAGGGTTTTACTGTAGTAGAATGGGGCGGAACAGAAATAGATTAATCTTTTTTATGATGAAAAAAGACTCGAATGTTTAGATTTTAGTTATAAGGAGACGGATAGTTTTGTCTCCTTTTTTTATGTTTTTGTGTATATCGAGCAAAATGTCATTAGAGCCGGGCTTGCTAAGCGAGCAGCGGATTATCCTTTTTATGAGGTGTGGGAGGATATGGAAAGAGAATATTCTCCGGGGAATAAGGGACAGACCACGATTCCAGAATGGCATAAAAAAACGCCGATTTGCAAAGAAAACGGCGTTCAAAACATTTGAATATTTAGAATGAAACAGTAACCGCTGCTAAAACCTCATGACTCGTATCTTCCGGAATTTCCGCATTTACAGTATAAAATACCGGATTGTAAGACACTGCAAATCCGATATTTTTGTATGAGAATGCAACTTCAAGGAACATTCCCAATCCGGCAGTGTCACTTCCGTCAACAACTTTTCCGTCCTTATCCGATTCTGCAGCAAAATCTCCGTAAAATGCAGCCTTTGCTTCAAACCATTCTACAGGTGCAGTATGCAATCCGGCAAATAATTCATTTTCAACAGAACAGTTTGAATAATTATCCTTATCATCAAAGAAATGGTCTGTCACTAATTTGTTATAAGCCCAAAGCCCGGTATTTAAATCTTCCTTTATAAAGTTAAAGAAATCGAAAGTTAATTCAACTTCTAACTCATTATCAATAAAGCTTTTATAATCTTCAATCTTTGTCATTCTCCAATTCGGATTCAACGTATCGGTAATATTAACTGCAAAGAACGAATTTTCATAAGAAACTGCGGCAGAAATCAACAACCCGGCATCAACTGAAAAAACTTCCAAACTCGACGGAGCAAATGTTAAATTATGCCCTAATCCAAACTCTAAAGTCACATCCTCTATCGGATTAAAAGCCAATCCGACACCCAATTCCGGAGCGACTTCTGCAACTGTTACTACGGGAATCAAACTTTCTGCCGTAGTTTCTAAAGTCATAGGAGCTGTAAAATAAAAACTAAAAGCAAGATTATCTAATAACGCAACTTCGGCACCAAAAGTTAAATCTGTTACTTCAAAACAAAATGAATCGAAAGCTAATTCGTCATCATGTCCGGCAAGATTAAAACTTGTCTCCATTCCGAAATCGAAAGAAAAAGATATTTTTCTATCCTCCGCAACCGGATTTTCTGCTTCTGCCACAGTCGTTTCCTGTGCAAAAAGATTCAATGAGCAAAGCATTGAAATTAAAACTAAAATTTTTTTATTCATTTTTAT
>JAXJQT010000077.1:0-1070 GCA_036311025.1 Spirochaetota bacterium | reverse complement strand
TGTTATGCAAGTAGTTCCGAATTTTGAAGAAAAGTCATCCAGTACCCTTTCAGACACGTGTCCTGCGATAATATGAACTTTCGCTCCCATTGTAATAAATGCTTCTGCAAATGCAAACGCTGTTCGTCCGGAAGAACGATTGCTGATGTATCTTACCGGATCGATGTCTTCTATTGTACCGCCGGCAGTAATCAAGATTTTCTTACCGTTTAAAGGTGTAGAGTTTTTTGATGACAGAACTTGTATTATTTTTCCGTAGATTTGATTTATTTCCGGGAATCTTCCCTTTCCGCAAGTTCCGCATGCCATTTCACCAAAATCCGGTTCCATTATTTCAAAACCAAATTTAGATAATTTTTCCAGATTATGTTGAGTAATAGGATTTTCATACATTGCCGTATTCATTGCCGGAACTATGATTTTAGGAGCTTTGGATGAAAGTAACGTTGTAGAAACCATATCATCTGCTATTCCGTTTGCTGCTTTTGCTATTATGTTTGCGGTTGCCGGAGCTACCAAAACTAAATCTGACAGCTCAGCTATACTTATATGCGGAATAAAAGATGATGAATCAAACATTTTGGTGATTACGGGATTTCCGGTCAATGACTTAAATGTCACTGCGGAAACGAAACGTGCTGCATTTTTTGTCAATATTACATGAACTTGAGCTTTTTTCTTTTTTAAAAATGAAGCCAACGCAGCTGCTTTATAAGCTGCAATTCCTCCGGTTACACAAATAGTTATATGTTTTCCTTCTAATAACGACTCCATTATATTCACACTCCAAATAAAAAAATGATGCAAATCAAAACTGTACTTGAAGTGCATCATTTTTATGAAAATGTCAATTTAAAAAGGATTAAAAATAATTATCATCAGCATTACTGCTGCCGGCAGAACCGAAAACTTCACGAGGTTTAGAACCTTGCATAGGTCCGACAATTCCTTGTGCTTCCATTTCTTCTATCAGACGTGCAGCTCGGTTATAACCGATACTGAGGCGGCGTTGCAAATATGAAGCAGAAGCTTTTTTTGTTTGCAAAACGACTTCAACTGCTTCTTCATAT
>JAXJQT010000076.1:0-1491 GCA_036311025.1 Spirochaetota bacterium | reverse complement strand
TCCCAGAGGAATGGATTTCCGTATTTTAGATGAAAAATATTTAGAAACAGTAGTTTCACTTATAAATAACCGTCCTAGAAAGTGTTTGGGTTTAAAATCACCGTATGAAGTCTTTTGTTGCACTTGACATTACAATGTTCCTTTTACGCTTTTCTTTTTATCTATTTTGTTAATCGGTTGTTTACTTCATCTAAATCTTATTTTCAGCCAGATGGCAATAATCTTCGGTTTTGTTTTTTTAGAAATTTTTATTTTTTTGACCAAAGCTGAACAAATGCAAGATTATACTCCGTACACTATTTTATACGTGATTATGACTTGTATAATTTGTTTCAGTCGCCAAGCTCAATTGCTTAAAGATATGCGAAATACGGAACGAATCAAAGAAATGGAACAGCTTGCTCTGCGTCAAAACAAATTAAAATCATCTTTTTTGGCAAATATGAGTCACGAAATTCGTACACCGATGAACGCAATAATCGGAATGTCGGAATTGGCTTTGGAATATGAATGTCCGCCTCAGCAAAAAAACTACATCAGACAAATTCACGATTCAGGAAAAAGCCTTCTTGCAATCATAAATGACATTTTAGACTTTTCAAAAATCGAATCCGGTAAAATGGAAATTGTTCCGGTAAATTATAATCTGATGAAACTTCTTTGCGATATTTCCAATCTGATTTTAGTTCGAATCGGCTCCAAACCGATTAAAATGATTTTGCGTGTAAATCCGAATTTGCCGAACAATCTTTTCGGTGATGATGTTCGATTGAGGCAGATTATTTTGAACATTGCCGGAAATGCAGCAAAATTTACGGAAAAAGGTTTTATTATTCTGCAAGTGGATTTTTGGGAAAATCAAGAATTGCACGACAATTTGCAAAAAGATTTTGTCGGAATAAAGATTTCCGTAATCGACAGCGGTTTAGGAATTAAAGAAGAAGATTTAAATAGTCTGTTCAATGCGTTTCAGCAGGTAAATTCTGAAGCGACAAGAAATAAAGAAGGAACCGGGTTGGGACTTACGATTTCCAAACAGCTGGTAGAGCAAATGGGCGGCAAGATTACGGTTGAAAGTGAATACGGAAACGGTTCTGTTTTCACACTTTTTATTCCGCAGCAGAAACAAAACGCAGAAAACATTTTTGACCGCTATGAGAAAATCTTTGAGAACGCCGAACGTTGCCGTGATAATAATTCTTTAATGGATATTTCTATCGCCTCTGTTTTTAATTCAAAAGACTTTTCGTCTCTGTTCGGTGATACAACGGAGCAAATTTCATTTTACGCACCTAATGCCAATATTTTGGTTGTTGATGATAACGCCGTAAATTTGCAGGTTGCAACGGGGCTTTTATCAAGATTTAAAGTAAATGTAGAAACTTGTAACAGCGGAAAAGAAAGCCTTAATTTACTTTTTGGCGAGAATCCAAATAAATTCGATATTGTTTTTATGGATCATATGATGCCGGAAATGGACGGTATCGAAAC
>JAXJQT010000075.1:0-3612 GCA_036311025.1 Spirochaetota bacterium | reverse complement strand
GCATTCTGCTTTTGGCGACACTCATAATATTGATGTCTCTGTCAAGCCCGCAAGCATTGATTTGCGGAAAGTTTTTCAAAACAGCTTCGGTATGTCCTCCTTCACCCAAAGTACAATCAAGAAACATTTTGTCATTATCAGATACTACATTTTCCAAAACTTGTTTTAACATTACCGGCGTATGGACGTACATGGCATTTTCCTCCGAGAGCCAAATATTTTATTTTTTTTATTTTCTGTCAAACATTTTCTGTCAGACATGTATTTCCTTTTGACGTAACGCATTTTTTATAGTATTAGCACATTCAGCGTTACGGCGATTTTTTCAAGGAACAAAAAAAATGCAGAATATATTTATAACGTTTCTCAAACTTATCAGAATAAAACAATGGCTAAAGAATGTTTTTATCTTTGCTCCGTTAGTATTTTCTCATCATTTGCTGAATACCGACGACATTGTCAAAACCATAGTTATATTTTTTGCATTTTCATTAGTTTCCGTTTTAGTCTATATAATCAATGATATACACGATTGCAAACAGGATTCTGTCCATCCCAGAAAAAAAACACGTCCCATTGCCTCAGGTGCAATAAGTAAGCCGTTGGCATTAACAATCGGACTTGTTGCGTTTTTATTGGGAACAGTGCTTGCATACAGTACAAAAGAACCGATGACACTCATTCCTTTGAGTGTATATTTAATCTTAAATCTGCTTTATACATTTTTTTTGAAAAATGTGTTGGTATTGGACGTTTTTATAATAGCACTGGGATTTTGTATTCGAGTAATAATCGGTGCAGTTGCAATCGATGTAGTTCCGAGTCAATGGATTATTTCTACAACATTTGCCGTAAGTCTTGTTTTGGGATTCGGGAAACGTCGTCATGAGTTACTTTCATTAAAAAATGAAGCCGTCGAACACAGAGAGATTCTGAATGAATATACTCCGCGACTGCTTGATATTATGATTGGTACAAGCTCTTCAATCACGGCAATAAGTTATATGTTTTATACTATGGAATCAGGAATTTCCGGTTTATTCTACACGTTTCCTCCTGTTTTATACGCATTGTTTCGTTATTTATATTTGATTTATGATAAAAACAAAGGCGGCAGACCCGAAGACGATTTATTCAACGATAAAGGAATCATCATTGCGGTAATTCTATGGGGATTAATGATAATCGGGATTTTATATTGTCCTACACAGGCGGTTATTTAAATGTTTAATTTTAAGCGTTACTTTTTTTATATTTCAGACTTTATATTTACCGTACTTACTTTCATTGCAGTATTCAAAGTACGTTATTCTGCACTCTTTTTTCCGGCTGTAGGAACAAGAGAGCTAGGATATATCAATATTTTAATGTTCTGCGGTTATGCCTGTACGATTTTATTATTCAATACGGCGATGAAACTTTATGAACTGAACAACCTGTCACGCGGCAAAGATTCCGTCGTAAATGCTTATCTTTCCGTAATTGCATGTGCGTTTACTTGGACATTTATATTTTATATTTCAAAACAAGACTTTGCCAGATTCGTATTTTTCTCAGGACTGTTGCTGCTTCCGATTATACAAATAATTACTCACAAAATTATTTTCAAAATCATGGTGCTTAAATACCGCCGAACAAAAATTTATTATTTGGGAACAAAGAAAAATCTACATTTGACAAACGAGCTGTTAAGTCGATACAACGACATTCTGCCGTCACAAATGATTAAAATCGACAGTGTAAAAGAAATAAATATAAATCCTAAAAAAGAAAACCATTTGATTGTAATAGATTCATGCATCAATCTGAATAAAGATGAGCTTGCTCTTATCTATGAATACGAACTAAACGGTTACAAACTTTGCAATGCCGGCGATTTGTACGAATATTTCGACCAGAGTCTGCCGTCGGAGCTTATCAGCGAAACCCAAATGGAACTATTCTCTTCGTATCGCCTTCAAACCTCGTACAATAAGTTTTTTAAGCGAGTGGCTGATATTTTCGTTTCTTTATTCTTACTTATAATTTTGTCGCCGCTTATTCTATTGGTAGCATTGATTATAAAGCTGACATCAAAAGGTCCGGTTTTTTATCATCAAAAAAGAATCGGTCTGTACAATAAAGAATTTGTGATGCACAAGTTCAGAACAATGAGAACAGATGCGGAAAAAGGTAAAGCTATGCTTACCGTAAAAGGAGACACCAGAATCACTGCAATCGGAAAAATCATCCGACCGTTGCGTATAGATGAATTACCGCAATTGATTAATATTTTGCGTGGTGAAATGTCGCTTATCGGACCTCGTCCGGAACGTCGTGAACTTATGGAAAAAATCACGGCGGAACATCCGTTGTTTTATAAACGCCTGCTGGTAAAACCCGGACTCACCGGCTGGGCTCAGGTAAAGTTTCAATATGCAAACTCTATCGAAGAAATGAACAAAAAACTTTCTTATGATTTGTATTATATAAAATCGATTTCGCTTTTATTTGATTTGAAAATTCTACTCTACACAATAGAAACCGTAATTTTCAAACGCGGAGCTCTCTAAAATAAACAAGGATAAAAAACATGGTAGATTTACATACACACACTACAGCCTCAGACGGAGTGTTGACTCCCTCTCAACTGGTAGAACAAGCCGCCGCCGGTAACATTACCACATTGGCGATAACAGACCACGACACTGTAAACGGAATTGCCGAAGGGTTGGAAGCCGCTGCAAAATACGGCATTACTTTGATTCCCGGTATAGAAATAAGTACAAAGGCTGAATCTTTTGCAGATGAAATACATTTAGTCGGACTTTTTATAGATATACAAAACTCACAGTTATTGCAAAAATTGGAACTGTTGCACAACTACAGAGAAAACAGAAACAAAAAGATTATAGAAAAACTGGAAAATATAGGAATCAATATCCCGACTGAACTTTTATTCAATATGACAAGCCGTCCGAAAAATATTTCTACATTGGGAAAGCCGGATTTCGCAAAAGCATTATACAAAATCGGAGCTGTAAAACACGAAGCTGAAGCATTCGGGAAATTTTTAAATGACAAAAACGGGCTTGCCGGTGTCCCGAAAGAACGTATCGACCTGGAAGAAGCAATCACTCTGATTCATAACGCAGGCGGTTTGGCAATTTTGGCTCATCCGTTTCACATAACAAAAAATTATAACGACCTCTATACCTTGATAGAAAAATATTCGCAGTCTGGTTTGGACGGTCTAGAAGTTTACTACAACAATTACAATCGCAAACAAATTAAAAATCTAAAAAAACTGGCAGAAAATTTCGGACTTCTGAAATCCGGCGGTTCTGACTTTCATTTTGCCGGCGGTTACCGACAGGCACGTTTGGGCTTTTTCGGCGAAAAGAAAAACATCCCGGATGATATTTTAAAAGATATAATGAGACGCAAAGGATAATATCAATTGCGGAAAAATCTGACTTGAAGTCAGCGGAAAAACTCCGCCGTCCTAAAGCCATACTTTATCCTTGCTGCCACCTCTTTTGTCAATCCGTAGAAAAATATCAGTAAAATAACTGTTATTTTGTAGTCAAAATTGACACGTCCTTTGTTTAAAGCAATTAGAGAGATTTTTCT
>JAXJQT010000074.1:0-1897 GCA_036311025.1 Spirochaetota bacterium | reverse complement strand
TTTAGTGATAGTCCCGCAATGCCTGCCGGAATTGTGGCGATTATAAATACCCAATATATATGGATAATTTCGCTTCTTTTTAATGTTCTGCCGAATGTTTTGCTTTCTATTTCTTTGCAAAACAAGCCTTTTATCAATTCTGCTATGTCGTGTCGATACACAAGAACTACTGCAAGCAATGTTCCGAAATGAATAGTCAAATCGAACGAAATATCAAAATCCAGTCCCAAAAGTCGTTTGAACAATAAAATATGACCGGATGACGAAATCGGTAAGAATTCGGCTATTCCTTGTATTATAGATACAAAAACTACTTTTAATAATTCCATTTTTCACCTTCTTAGTTGTTTTTTTTATTTGAGCCTTATTTAACATAAAAAAAGTAAATCTATCCATAAATAAAAGCATTTTTTGCTTTCTTTATAACAGTATGATTAAGCTTGCAATTTTTCGTTAAATTTTATTTATACAGAAACGAGAAGATGTTTATTTTTATAGCGGAGGTAAAAATGAATAAGAAGATATTGGCTATATTTTTAATACTGACTCTGACATTGCAGATTTTTGCAAAAACAGAATGTATGGTGATACTTAACGACGGGGCGGAGTATCGCGGTAACTTGCTTGAGATAAACGGCGAGAGTTTTTTGTTTGAATTTCAAGACGGAAAGAAAGAAATTAACAAGTCTGAAATGTATATATTGAGTTTTAAAAAAGAACGTAAATATCAAAATACGCAAAATATTTCAGAAATAACCGACGGTGAAATATTGAATGCGGTAAAGGCAGCAGCCGTGTACAAACCGCAACAAAATGAAAACATGGTAATGTTGTTTGATAAAACAAATTATCGTTATGACGACGAAAAGATTATTTGCACACGAAAGAAGATTATCAAGATTTTGAATGAAGCCGGCAAGGAGAATTCAATCCAGATAATTAATTATAATGCCAAAAATAACGAAACGTGCGATTTGCTTTATGCGATTACGATAGCACCGGACGGAAATGTTTTTTCATTGCAAGATGATGCAATCAATAACGAACCTACCGTTACAAAAGGGCGACTGTACCAAGGAAAAAGACGAATTAAATTCAGTATGCCGAATCCGGAAATAGGAAACGTGCTTGTGTATGAATGCAGAACAGAAATGCCGGCGGACTCTCTTTTTTCGCCTATTAATGAAACGTTTTTCTTGTGCGACAGTTATAATACTTTAAAAAAAGAACTTTCGTTTGAGAATATTCCTTATGAACTGGAAGTTACCGAGCAAAAAGGCGAGGTAAAAGGCACAAAAGCTCAGATTATAAAAGATAAAAATAATCTTACCGTGAAAGCGTCAAATGTCAAACGTGTGACAATCAGCGAGCCATATTTGCCGGCGGACACAGTTCTGTATCCTAATATAAAAGTTTTCAGTAAGTTTGAAGATTCTGACATAGTCAAATATTTTCAGCCGAGAGATTGCGATTCCGTGATTTTTAATAGTTTCTTGGAAGAAAATAATTTTAATAATTTGAAAACTTTGGATGATTTGCAACGGCTTTATTCGTACTTTCAAGACAGGATAATCCAAAGAAATTACTTTATGGAGACGCAAGGTTACAAAATCAGCGACTGTGATAAGATGTTGCAAGAAAAAGAATTGTCGCCGCTTGATAAAGCAGCGTTGTTTGCAAATGTATTGAAGTCGTCCGGAATAGAAAGCAATTTTGTTTTCTATTCGCCTCAAGAAACAGCGGAAAATAAATTGAAAAAAAATAACAACCTTGAGTTTTATGATGAAGTTGCATTGCTTGTAAAATTTGACAATCAAGAAATCATGCTTTCCTTTGAAGATGAAGATATCAGTTTCGGGAAAATGCCGGATGAGTCGTCCTTTGCATCAGCTATGAT
>JAXJQT010000073.1:0-8670 GCA_036311025.1 Spirochaetota bacterium | reverse complement strand
TTGCTTCGATTTCTGACAATACGTGAGTAGAAAGAATGATAGTTTTTTGTTCAGACAAACGACGAAGAATCTTTCTGAACATTATGATTTGGTTCGGATCGAGTCCGGCTGTCGGCTCATCCAAAATAAGAATTTCCGGGTCGTGAATCATTGCCGATGCAAGACCTACTCTTTTTTTATAACCGTTAGAAAGTTCTTTTATTTTTCGTGCTACAACCTTTTCCAGATTTACCAGCACAATCATATCAGTAATCTTTTGATATTTTTCATTACCTACAAGTCCGCGAACGTCTGCTACAAATGATAAATATTCATAAACAGTCATATCGTTGTACAACGGAGAACGCTCAGGAAGATAACCAATCTTACTTTTTACAGCAATCGGATCATCGAGAGTATTGATTCCGTCAACAAGTACTTCACCCTGTGACGGATTGAGGTACCCGGTAATCATTTTCATAATGGTTGTTTTTCCGGCACCATTCGGACCGAGCAAACCAACGATTTCACCTTTGCCAATAGAAAAGGTAACATCGTTTACTGCCGGGGTTTTTCCCCCATAGTTTTTAACCAGATTTTTTACCTTAATCATTTTTACACCTAACCCTTATTTTTTTCATCCTGCTTTTTTACTTTACAGGTTGTTTTTTTCGTTAATCAAAAAAAATTGTTCTTCCAAAATCATTATTATTTGTGAAAGAACAATCTTTTTTTTAGACATTACTAAAACGGAACTTTGTCCGCAAAAGTTCAAATATTACTTAGTTTTTACAACTACTTAGATTTTTCTGATATCGATGATTTCATTCAGGATTTTATCCAACTTTTTCTTCATCGCTTTTTTCTTTTTCTCATCGTAATACTGTACATTTGATTCCAAAACATTCAATTCATTACGAATCAAGATTATCCCGTTACAAACATCGCTTGTAGAATCGATAGCTTGAGGAATATTCATTTCGTTCAATTCTTCTTGTGTGATAGTGTCTTTTGTTCCCATAGTTGCCTCCCAAAATGTTGTGTCGTAAATATTACTCAAATAAAGCATTTTCTGCAATCTTGTTTCCGTTCTTGTCAAAAGTCTGCAATAAATTCACTCCGTTAAAACCATACAAGATTTTTTCGTATGTTCCGTCACGATTTACTGTCGTAACTTCACGCAGTCGCCTGTTTTCATAGTATTCAGTCGAAACTGCATTTTTTGCATTCGCATTTTCGAACGTATAATGCCACTCTTTTTCCCCCAATCCGGCGACTTGTCTGAGCTTTACAATCTGTCCTGCGTCATTGTAAGTTTGCTCTTCCAGTTTTTCAAGCTCTTCCCCGGAATAAGTCTCGGTTTTGACCGCACGCCCTACATTGTCATACCAAATTTTTGACGTCTTATTCAATTTATAATTTATTTCTTCCTTATAAATTTTTATACCGCTGCGAGAATATTTATTTTCCCAATAAAGCTTGCGTTGCTCTTTCATTTTCTTTTTAGCATTCTTTTTTTCTTCAGTAGGTGCACTGTCACTTGTAGCATCTTTTGAAGTACTGTCTGTATCGACTGTATCGGTAGATGTATCTTCTACACGCTCGATGACTTCGCCTTTGAGTTCTTCTCCGCCGACGCCGTAATAAAATATATAGCTTTCATTTCCGATTGTGTAATATTCTTTTGAAACAATACCTTTTTTTGAAAAAAAAGCATCCCAATAAACTGTCGTACCGTCGGACATTTCACGGATAATTTGCTTGATTCTGAAAGAACTGTCGTATCGATAACTTATTTTGTTCTTTCGTTCCAAATAAATATCATCTATTTCTTCCTGTTCCACAAGCCCGTCTTTGTTGTAAGTATACTTAATCTTTTTCGAAACTTTTCCGTTACGAAACTCAGTTTGCAACGTTTTATGCCCGCTGTGGTCATAGTTGTATTCTTCTCTTAATTCATCATTTTGATAGTATCTTTCAAACGACAAGTCGCCTTCGTTATAATTATACTCCCATTTTTTTTCCACAATATTTTTTTTCCACAGTATACGTGTCGTTTCTTGTCCCATTTCGTTAAATGTCCGCTGAATAACATACTCATAATTGTGTCTGTCTATCGGCTCAATTTCCAACAATAAAAGCCCGTTGCTGTTGGAACGATAATATTCCTCTGCACAAAAAAGCGGAATCGAGATACAAAACAGAAACAAAACGATACTGTGAAATTTCATAAGTTTTATTTAAAAATTTGAGAAATAAAGTTTTGAGTATTAAACTCTGCAATGTTTTCCCGCTTTTCACCGGTTCCTACAAAGCTAAACGGAAGTTCCAAACGATGAGAAATCTGAAAAACGATTCCGCCTTTACTCATTGCATCGTATTTTGTAAGCATTACCATATCTACACCGACAGCTTCTTTAAAAGCTTCAGCCTGTGAATAAGCATTTTGCCCTGTAGTAGAATCAATCACAAGCATATTTTTTCGTACGCAGCCGCCTTTATTTTCGATAATGCGGTAAATCTTTTTCAACTCATCCATTAAATTTTTCTTATTATGAAGTCGTCCGGCAGTATCGACGATAAGTAAATCGATTTTTTTTGCAAAAGCACTGTCTACAGCATCAAAAACTACACTTGCCGGGTCCGCTCCTTCGCCTTGTTTTACAATCGGAATATTCATTTCTCCCGCCCATCTGGTCAATTGCTCTGTAGCGGCAGCACGGAATGTGTCGGCTGCGGCAAGCATTACTTTTTTTCCTTGGCTTGAAAAATAATTGGCGATTTTTGCAATAGACGTAGTTTTTCCTACACCGTTTACACCAAGTACCAACATGATATTCAATTGACCTTCTTTTAATGTAAAAGTTTCCTGTTTTACCAACGGTTGCAGATATTCTTGAAGTAATTCAATCGCTTTTTCTTCATTAGCCGGATTTTTCTTTCGCAAATTTTCAACGGCATCACGACTTATTCCCGGTCCGATGTCACAACTGATAAGCGTTTCTTCCAATTCTGCATATTGTTCTACAGAAAGTGTTTTACCAGCAAAAAATGCACGCAACTTCATACCCAAAGTTTCTTTTTGATAAACAGCCGCTTGATAAAAATCTTTTTTTCCACCAGATTTACTTTTTCTATTACGCAAAAATAAAAAAACTGCGAATATCGCAACAAGTACAGCTACCGCAATACAAATAAACGGAATAAAATTTTCCATAAATACTCCTGATATAACATTTTAATAATTATTTTTTTCTTTTAGCAAAACCTTTATTTAAAGTAAAGTTTTCTAGAACTGCGAAAATACAATCGTAATGATAAACATCCAAAGACCGCAAAGAATACCGCTGAATTGAAAATAAAGCATTCTGTCACGTCGGCCGATTCTGTTTTTTTCAAGTATAGACAGCTCTTTTTCCTGAAAGTTGTCGTTTGAATCTTTATCTACTTCTCGCAACACTCTTTCTTGCCTTTTCCAAAAGCGTTTCGGAAAGAACACAAAGAAAAATGTGTAACAAAAACTAAAGACAAACGCAATCCAATACCAAAGCTGTATTCCGAACAACGCATTTGCTGCTTCCGGGAAATAAATCATCAACGGTATAGGGAAACTGTTTTCTATAAAAACAATACACGATGCAAACAGCAAAATAACGGCGACAGCAATAAAAGATGTTAATAATGATTTTAAAATTACTTTTTTCATTATCCCAAAGCCTCCACCTTATTACAAACTTCAAGCAACTTTGTAGAAAGTTGACGTTGGATAGAATATTGTTCTATCAATCCGCAGAATTTACCGTTTTGATCTACAACTGCAACAAAATCGGATTGCGTTCGATGTAAAATATCGATTACTTCCTTCATCGGAGTACTCGGCAAAACCGGCGAATCAAAACTTCCCATCAAGTCTATCGCTGCCAATAAGTCAGATATTTCAGAATACATAAGAGTGTCTTTTATTTCATTTACAGATATGACACCGGCAAGCTTGCCATTTTGAGCGACTACAGGATAATACAAATCATCATTTTCACTGAAAACTTTTAAAATTGTTTTTAAATTATCTTCACATTGCAAACGACTTTCTTTCGAGCGAATAAAATCGGCAGCACAACTTTTTTCGATAATGTCATCTTCGGTAATATTAAGACCGGCTTCCCCTGCATTTTCGATTGCATATTTAAGAAAAAACGGTCCGACTATTTGTACGATAAATGTACTTGCAGTAACAACGGTCAAAATGTTGTTTCCTATTTCACCGGGAAAACGTTGCATTGCCAAAATAGAAAGCCCTATCGCCACACCCGATTGGCTGAATAATCCCAACGGCAAATATCGACGGATTTTCACACTTGCTTTGCCAAAGATTGCTCCGAGTGTAGAACCAATCATTTTTCCCAAGGTTCTTCCGCCTAAATATAAGAACAATAACAGTAAAATCACCGGCTCTTTACCAAACTGGCTGATGTTAAGTTTTGCACCAACAAGCACAAAAAATACGACATAAATCGGCGGTGTGAACTTGTTGATTAGTGAAAACATTGCATCGGCAGCTTTGCCGGCTGTGTTGGTCAATACAAATCCCATCACCATACAAGTCATGATAGTATCAAACTTTAGTATTCCGGAAATCCCCAATGCCGCCAAAATTGCCCCGATAGAAAATGACAAAACTCGTTCTGCATCCTGATAGTGACGTACAAGATATGAAAGAATATAACCGGCAATTACACCGATGACTACCGCTCCGCCGATTTCCAGTACCGGAGTTGCAATATTCATCAATAAAGATGTCGCATTGCCGCCGCCTTGAATACTGCTGATAACACTTGCGGATATTGCAAATAAAAACAACGCTACAACATCATCCAAAGCTACAATTCCCAACAAAATAGACGTCATCGGACCTTTTGCTTTGTACTCCCACAAAACATCCGTTGTCCCGGCGGCAGCTGTAGCAGAGGAAATAGACCCGAACAACAAAGCCAAAGCTGTCGCATAAAAAGTATTTTTAGTTAATAAAAAAACTACGCAGAACATAATCACGCCGACAACAAAGAACGCAACTAATGCTTCAAGGAAAAGTATCCACGTAAACTGCTTACCGTATTTTTTTAATATACTGGCTTTCAATTCGCCACCGATAGAAAAACCAATCAATCCCAGGGCAAAAAAATTGAACGGATCCATATTAGAAACGGTTTCTTGAGAAATAAATTTCAGTCCGGATTCACCGATAATAATTCCGATAATAATGTACCCTACTACTTGCGGAATACGCAATTTTTGAAACAACCTTCCGCCAATAGTTCCAAAAAATAAAGCAAACCCGATAAGACACAAAATATTATGATCCATATTAAGTAAATTATCTCGAATTAAATCCAACTGTTCCATTTTACAATCCCTAAGTTTTAGATTCTTTAACTCAATTTATTTATTACATTAGATAATTTTATTATCTGCTCTACGCTTAAATTTTCACCTCGTTCTTCTGCCGGAATATTACATTCTTGCATGGCTTGCAAAATTATTTCCAACGAAATCGATTTTAAAAACGGAGAATGTGCAAAGTTATTTTTTAATTGTTTACGTCTGTTAATAAACAACGACCTGGCTACTGCAAAAAAAAGCTTTTCATTATCCGGTGCCGGATTCAACTCTCTATGTACAAATCGCACAACCGTAGAATTGACATTCGGCTGCGGATAAAAAGACGCCGGGCTGATATTCGCAATTATTTTCGGCTCGGAATAATACTGACAGAAAATACTCAAACTTCCGTATTTTTTGTTACCGGCTTTGCTTATTACACGCTCCCCGACTTCTTTTTGCATCATAAAAGCTGCACGTGAAAAGCCGCACGTACCGGTAAATATTTTTTCCATTATCGGAGTTGTAATGTAGTACGGAAGATTTCCGGTTATTACCGGTTTTTGCCCCGGCTCAAGATGAGTTTTGACAGCATTTTCAAATTCTTTTAAAAAGTCTCCGCAAACCAACGTAAACTTTGGATAATCTTTAAAAAGGTGAGTCAAATGTTTTTGATAAGCATTATCAATTTCAAAACCGATAACTTTTTTTGCCTGAGAATCAATCAGTCGATTCGTCAAACTTCCTAACCCGCAACCGATTTCAAAAACGACATCGTCTGCTGTCAATTCAAGATTTTTAACAATTGTATCGCAAACACCTGAATTGATTAAAAAATTCTGTCCGAACTTTTTGTTTACAGCCAAACCTTTGGCTTCTAAAAAACTATTAATTTCTTTTACGCTATAATATTTAAATTCCATCGCCTGAAAATATACAATTTTCTTTATGCTTGCAATGTAAAATCATAAAAAAAATACGACGCCGTAACTACAAAAAAAACCCACTTCAGTCACATTTTTGACCAAGTGGGATTTCTTTATTCTCGTATTTAGTCCATCATTTTTACTACAAGTCCTTTCAAATAAAAACCTTCCGGATAAGGAAGCCCAACCGGATGATCGCCGGCTTGTTGCAAATATTGTACTATCTGTCCGCATCGACCGGCATCAAGTGCTGCATCGGCAACTATTTTTTGGAACAAGTCCGGTGTCATCAGACCAGAACACGAAAATGTCATCAATGTTCCGCCGGGCGAAAGTAAACTCATTGCAAGACGATTTATATCTTTGTAACCGCGACACGCTCCGACAAGTTGCGATTTGTTTTCTGCGAACTTCGGCGGGTCGAGTATTATCAAATCAAACTTTTCTCCGGATTTAACTTTTTCTCGCAAATACATAAAAACATCCGCTTTTATAAATTTTACTTTATCAACATCGAGATTATTTATTTCTACATTTTTTCGTGCAATATCAAGAGCCGCCTGTGATACATCCACATTGTAAACTTCACGAGCATTTCCTTTGAGTGCATACAACGCAAAACCGCCGGTATAACTGAAACAATTTAAAACTTTTGCATTCTCCGAATATCTTGCCGTAACGGCACGATTGTCACGCTGGTCTAAATAATAACCGGTTTTGTGCCCGTTTTTTAAATCAACAATCATTTTTATGCCGTTATTTTCTGTCATCACAATATTTTCCGGCGGTTGCGTTCCGCTGATAACACCGCTTCGCTCTTTCAGTCCTTCTTTCTTTCTTACGGCTACATCCGAACGCTCATAAATATTATAGTCAGGAAAAATATTTTTCAATGCAGTAATAAGGTCTTCTTTATGATATTCGATTCCTGCACTCAATATTTCCAATACAATATAATCATTGTATACATCTGCAATCAATCCGGGCAAAAGGTCTGATTCCGCTGCAATCAATCTGTATGCAGAAAGTTCTTTTTCGGCAATCAATGCTTTGCGAAGTTCTTTTGCCGTTTTTATACGTTTTTCAAAAAATGCAACATCTATTTTTTCATCACGGTCAAACGTCCATACTCTTGCACGAATTGTTGAAATCGGCGAGTAAGCACCGCGAGCAAGCCATTGTCCTTTACTGTCAAATATTTCACAATCTGCACAGCTGACGACTTCACCTTCCACTTTTTTTACAGCTTGGGAAAATATCCACGGATGACGTCGTAATAAAGATTTTTCACGTCCGCCTACTAAATATACATTCATCATTTACACCTTTTGTATCAAAAAATACGGCATTCTAACAATTTAACCGAGAAAAACAAAGATAACAATAAACCTCTTTGTTTGTTTTATTTATCTTGTCTAAAAACTTTTAAACCTTTCTGATATCACGCAATCTAAAATTAATTATCAATTTCTCTAAATAATCAAGAATTGTTTCTACTGCCTCAAGAAATGTTTTACCGTCAAAAATTTTTATTAAATCCCCGGCAAGAGATGCTTCTTTGAGTATCGGAGACACTTTTATATTTGCCTCTTTAGCTCCGGTCAATTCTCCGACAAGATTTTTTAACAAATCTCGCGATGCATTCAATAAAAAACCTAAATTTTGAATTAACCGCTGATATTCAAACATAATCCGAGAATCATCCCTACTCGTCAAAATCGTATCAAGATAATGACGTGCTACCGGCACATCTGCGTTATATCCGATATGCATAGTCAAATCATCATAATGTTGTGTTAATTTTCGTTGAAGTGCAGTCCCCGCAGTCTTTTTTCCTATCATTACGGCTATAGGGAAATAAACATTCAAATAATACCTGGCCGCACCGCAAAGATAATTTATTTCTTCATCCGAGTCTTCAGATAAAACCAATTGCGGATAAAGTCGATAACGGCGTTGATTTTCTTGCATAACTTTGTCTACAAACGAAACTTGCGGCTTTTGATTCTTTTTCTTTTTTGCTTCGTTTCGCTTTTCCTCTTCAGTTTTTATAAGTTCTTCGACAGCTTGTATTTCGGCAAGTAAAAAAACAGACAAGTTCTTACGCATTTTAAGAACAGATATGTAGCGTTGCTGAAAGTTTTCCAGCATAACAGGATTTTTTTTGTACAAATCTATTAGTTTTTGGTATTTCGCTCTGATTTTTTCCAATACCATGTTAATTTCTGATTGGGATAGGTTTTTCATCCTTTTATTTCCTTGAAGTTATCAATTTTTTCCATTAGAAATATCGGACAATTTTCGGTAATTCAATAATTTGAGCATAAAAAAAGCCGTCTTTACGACGGCTTCTCACTGCTCCTCCGGAGGGACTCGAACCCCCGACCTA
>JAXJQT010000072.1:0-2052 GCA_036311025.1 Spirochaetota bacterium | reverse complement strand
ATAAAACACCGCTGTATTTTGCCGATAAACTTTTATAACCCATGATTTACATCACCCAGTTTGTACAATACATTATTTCTCAGTTCGCTGTGACGATTAATGCGGCGTTTTTGCAATTTTCATCTGATAATCCGTTTGAACATAAAACTAACATTTTGCAGTCTCCCATAAAAATTATTGAACAAATAAACCGCTATTTATTGATTACACAGGCGTACCTACTTCGATTAAGTTTCCGTCCAAATCGTAGAATCGGATTACTCGTTGTCCCCAACTATGTGTCATAAGAGGATTTACATATTCAATCGTTGGGTACAATCTTTCTAACTTTTCAATAAAAGCCTCAATATCCTGTTCCTCAAAATACAATTCACAAGAATTATTCTTTGGAACAATATCTCTATGTAAAAAACTTTTCCATATTTTCTCATCTTGAAGGACAAGACCTTCTGTCAAAATCATGTTGCCGTCGTTGTCAAGCACCAAGTCTATATCGAACAAGTCATGATAGAATTTTCTCGCTTTTTCTATATCTTTAACTACAATTAAAATGTTTTTTAATTTCATATTATTTCTGACTGTACTTTTATTCTTCTTCAGTAGGTTTGTATTTTCCCAATAAAAGGAACAAACCAAAGAACATTAAAGAACTTCCAAGATTCATTGCACCCATTCCAGCAAAAGGAATTCCCATTAAAATTGTTAAAGGAAGAGTATTCACAAACCAAGCCCATTTTGGCAAAGATGTTTTTCCTCTTACAACGCAGATTAAAAGCGGAATAGTTACAAGAAAAACTCCGATGTAGCACATTATGCTTGTGGCAAAATTTTCAAAGAAGAAAGAAAGCATTGCTTGATGAGCAAGTTCTGTAGAGCCCAGTTTTACGAAATGCCACAACATTGAAGTACAAGTAAAATGCATAATTGCACCGGGAATACAAGTTAATAAAGTTCCGACTAATGCTGCATTCGCACTTTTTTTTGCATAAGGTTTTAAGAATAAATAAATCTGAAAATATCCTACGATACAAAGTGTCATAGCGATTGTTCCCACAATTCCGGAAATAGTAAATTGTAAAGGATTTGCACCTTGAAGCATTATGACAGTTTTTTCAAAATCAAAAAGCTCGTCTACATTTAAAGCTCCATTTGGCAGAAAATAAAGCAGAAGGTCGCCGCCCAGCCAACATAATAAATGCCCAAATGCCGCAAAAAGTAAAAATTTTCTATTAAAATTTGTATTCATTTCTTCCCCCATAACAAGTAATTTTATCAATAAATAAAAAACTTAGAAAGTTAAAAATCTGATATTCACTTAATCACTTTTGCGATTATATCTTAATCTGTAATCACAATATTCGTCACCGTTCCCTAACGCTTTTGTTCGTGTGTAATCAATGTTTTTAAAGCCTGTCATTTGTCCTTTGTCGATTAAACAAACTACAGAAGCAATTTCTGGAATTTCAAGTTTTTTTGCCATTTCATAAAGAGGACAAACTAAAATATCCACAGCCACAAGTTCCTTAGTTTCTGAAATTATTCTTCGTTGATAACCTTTTTCCGGACTGCTGTTTTTTCGCATTATGGAATTTATGTTTTTCCACAAAAATTCCGGCACTCCGGGAAAAGATGTAAATTTTCTAATCAGTTCTGACAACTTATCTCCGGTTTCTTTCCCATATTGAAGCAAGAAAGAAAGTGGATTTTCAATTTTTGCTTCTTTCATAGAAAGATAAATTGCGGCTAACGGCAAAACCATTATTTTTTCATCAGTCCCGATTTTTTTATGCACAGAAGAAAGTTCCTTAAATTTGATTCCTGCATTTTTCCAAATTTCTAAAGCAACTTCTTTTCCGAAAGTTTTAATCAATTTGATTTTGACTTTTTTATAAACAAAAGAAAAATTCAATTTATTCATTAGTTTTTCCCCATATTCTTGCATGATGTAAATTCTAGTCGTACCTAATTCCGAAATAATCCAAAGTTGCTTTCATCTGATCTTGTCCCGTAAGACAAGTATCTCTTAAATATTCTCGTTCGATTTCCCAATTT
>JAXJQT010000071.1:0-1611 GCA_036311025.1 Spirochaetota bacterium | reverse complement strand
ATGTATTTCTTTTCCGGAAAAATTATTGTTATCGTACGACATTACCAAATCGAACAAAGATTTTAGCATTCCGGTAAAAAGGTTTAAGTTCATAGGGTAGTTTTTTACTGCCATTTGAAATAGAATTCCCTCATTTCCGTGATAATTTTTTGTATTTTGATCGGCATAACTTTTTAACATAGGAATTATTTCCTTATTTAAATCTGTTACATAAGTTAAAAGTGCGTAAATAGAACTGTATAAATCAGAAATCGCACCTCTGGAATCAACATAAACTATTTCTTGATTCAGTAAATATCCGATTTGACGTTGCAATACCGGTGCAACTTCGAGTCGTGCATTTAATCCTTTCAGATAATTGTTGTTTAAGTTGGAATCATAATGCTTTCTGATTTCTGTAATTTTATTTTTGATTTCTTCAGTTGATGCCATGTTTTCTCCTTTTTTTAGAATTATCAGCCTCTAGGCAATGCAAGCGGACCGGTACGCATAAGCTCTTGTATACCGTAAGGACGAATATTTTCTATAAAAGCATCGATTTTTCTTACATTTCCGCTTACTTCTACTACAAAGCTTTTCGGTGTCATATCAACGATTTTTCCTCTGAAGATTTTTATCGTTCTGGTTATTCCCTCATCGTTTTCTTTTTTACGCATAATTCTGATAAGTAAAAGTTCGCGTTCTACCTTTTCGTCCTGGCTTATCAAAGAAATTTTGATAACATCTACAAGTTTATTCATTTGCTTAATCACTTGTTCTACGATTCTTTCATCGCAATCAAATACGATAATCATGCGTGATGTGTCACAATGTTCTGACGGTCCTACGCTTAACGATTGAATGTTGTAACCGCGTCCGGTAATAACCTGTGAAACTTTTGCTAATACACCGTGTTTATTTTCTACAATTAAAGATAAAATATATTTCATTAGATTTCACCTCTCATGATTTCATCAAGACTTGCTCCGGCAGGAACCATAGGCCATACATTTTCTTCACGTTCTGTGATTGCGTCGATGATTACCGGACCGCTTCTGTGTTCTACAGCTTTTTTGAGTGCTTCGTTTAACTCTTCTTTTGTTCTGACTCTAAAACCGCAAGCGTTGTAAGCTTCTGCGACTTTTATAAAATCCGGAATAAATCTGTTACATTCATCACCGTGACCTACCTTGTCACAATCTGCATTTCTGTGCGGACAGTTCATTAAACAAGTAGAAGAATAACGGCTGTTGTTAAATAATTCTTGCCATTGACGTACCATACCCAAATATCCGTTGTTCATGATAATAATGATTACCGGCAATTTTTCGATTACGGCAGTGGCCAATTCTTGAATATTCATCTGGAATGAACCGTCACCGGTCACGCAGGCAACGACTCTGTCTTTGTATGCAAATTGAGCTCCGAGAGCTGCAGGAAAACCGAATCCCATAGTTCCCAGACCGCCTGATGTAATCATTGTACGAGGAAATCTGAATTTATAATGAATTGCAGTCCACATTTGGTGCTGTCCAACATCCGTAGCGACAATAGAATCATCCGGTAATATTTCGTTACAAGCGTCCAGTACTTCTACTGCCGTAAGTCTGTTTTTACCGCGTTCTATACAGT
>JAXJQT010000070.1:0-2808 GCA_036311025.1 Spirochaetota bacterium | reverse complement strand
CTTGTTGGCTGTTGGCTGTTGGCTGTTGGCTGTTGGCTGTTGGCTGTTGGCTGTTGGCTGTTGTCTGTTGGCTGATTTTGCCAAACTGCGTTTGTTTGTCAAGAAGAATATCATCATAATTAAACTATTTTTTGTAATTGTCATGACTTTCTCCTTTTCCTTGTTTATATTTATTTGCATTTATTCACAAATGACATTATAGACAGAAAAACTTTTTAAAGTCAAGGTTAGGAATCGTTTCGATTTTTCATGTTAATCATAAACAAAAAAAGTGTACCGTCACTTTCAGAGGTACACTTTGCCTGTTTTATTTATTCCGCGGTCAAAACGAGACATTCATCGCCATTTTCAATGATTCGCCGGAAAATCCGGTATCAAAGGATACTCTGTACTGCTCTATTGCCTTGCGGTAATGTTTGTCTGCCGTAATAAAAAACGGAATTGATATCAATTCAAATATAAGCCCTACTCCGATACTCAGGAAATAACAAGAAATCCCTACTGCAATATCAGACTTGTCTTTTGCCGAATCATATTCCATAAGTCCACGCACTGCAAAACCGGTACAAAATAAAGTCGGAATTGCCACAAAAACTGTCCCCGGGATAAAAAAACCCAGCCCGATATTAAAATTTCTTTTGTACGTATAGTAATCTACATTATCTTTCGACGGAATCCTTACTCGAAAATCGGGCGTTGTTCTGCCTTTCACACGTCTTACATCATCTTTGTTAATCGTAATAATTCCGTTTTCAGTTTCTACAATATATGCGTCATTCGTAACATTTATAATTTTACCGCTGACCCGCGTTCCGTCAGACATTCTGAAAGACGTATTTGCAAATGTACAGCAAATGCAAGATATTAATATTATCGCAATAAAAAGCATTTTTCTCATATTTTCTATCCTCCTTTTAGAACGAAACATTCATACTTATTTCAAGGTTGTCATCACGAACATCTACGCCGACACGATATTTTTCCACTACTTTTTGATAATATTTATTAGCCAGATAAAACATCGGTATAGAAATCACATCCAATATCAAGCCGACTCCGATACAGCTGAAATAAAATGACGTCGCATAAGTCACTCCGAAATCTTTATCCCTCGGACTTTTTTCCGCTTCATCTATCAACGCATTCACGACAGCCGGCGTAAACAACAACGGCGTCATAGTCAATGCCAAGCCCGGAATCAAGAAACCCAGTCCGATTGCAAAATAATGGCGATATGCAAAATAATTTGGATTGTTTTTAAAATCTTTAAATGAAGCTACCGGCTTTGTATCTACAATTTCCGGTTGAATTTCCGCAGTTTTTTCCGAAACGGAAAAATCAATGTCTTCTTCTATATTTACAACATTTTCTTTTGCAATTTCCAGCGTGCCGGCTGTCATTTTTACAAAATACGACGTTTCATTTTCATCAATTATTGAACCGCTTATGATTTCACCGGATTTTAAATGTATCTGCTGTGCCCATGTAAAGAATGTGAACAGCAAAAAAAACGGGATTAAAATCTTTTTCATATATGTCTCCTTTTTTAATAATTCTAAACCGGTTTACTTTTAAAACCTTTGTTAGGTTTAGCTCAATTCTTATTTTCTTTCAATATTTTTTTACAACACATGAAAACCTTGTAACATTCGAAAAAAAGCTTGCATTGACAAAACAAGTGAATAAAGCTAAAAAACAGCATCTTATATATTAAGGAAAGGATGTACTGATGAAGATAGAACTTGCAAAAACTTATGATCCGAAAAGTTTTGAAGATAAATGGTACAGTTATTGGCTTGAAAATAAATTATTTTCACCTAAAGCCGGAAAGAAAAAAGAAACTTTTACAATGGTAATTCCGCCGCCGAATGTTACGAGTGTTCTTCACATGGGACACGGCTTGAACAATACGATTCAAGATATTCTTGCTCGTTACAAACGTATGCAAGGTTATGAAACTTTGTGGGTTCCGGGAACAGACCATGCCGGAATCGCTACTCAAAATGTCGTAGAACGTGAGCTTGCAAAAGAAGGTAAAAAACGAACTGATTTTACAAGAGAAGAGTTTGTTGACAGAGTTTGGGTAACGGCTAAAAAACATCAGAAATCAATTATTTCACAGTTGCGAAAAATAGGTTGCAGTGCAGATTGGAACTATGAAGCGTTTACTTTCGATGAAAAACGTTCTAAAGCTGTTAAAAAAGTTTTTATCGACCTTTACAATAAAGGTTTGATTTATAAAAGCAAATACATTGTAAACTGGTGTCCTCGTTGCGGTACTGCGTTGGCAGATGATGAAGTAAATCATGAAAATCGCAGCGGTAAGATTTGGCATATTAAATATCCTATAAAAGAACTTCCGGGAGAATTTATCATCGTAGCTACTACTCGTCCGGAAACGCTTTTCGGGGATACGGCGGTAGCTTTTAACGATACTGATGAAAGATTTGAAAAATATCGCGGTAAACATTTTATTTTGCCTTTTATGGACAGAGAAATTCCGGCTATTTTCGATAGCTATGTCGATCCTTCATTCGGAACCGGTGCGGTAAAAATTACTCCGGCTCACGACCCAAACGACTTCGAAATGGGATTGCGTCATAATCTTGAGTTTATCAATATAATGAACGGCGATGCTACCATGAACGACCTTGTACCTGAAAAGTTCAGAGGAATGGACAGAACTGAATGTCGTAAGGCTGTAGTTGCCGCTCTTGACGAAATGGGCTTACTTGTAAAAATCGAAGACCATCAACATGCAGTAGGACAATGTTACAGATGTAATACTATCATCGAGCCTCGTTACAG
>JAXJQT010000069.1:0-7630 GCA_036311025.1 Spirochaetota bacterium | reverse complement strand
TATATAAAGTAGGAGATAACTATGGGGAAAAAAATATTATTAGTTCTTTTATTATGTTTATTTTCTTTATTGGCATGTTCTGAACCAAACGAGATTTTAGAACCAAACAACGACAAAACATTGTCGCAAGAAGCTATGGTTCCCAATATAATCAAGCAGCCGCAATTAAGCAATTATTATTTTGTAAATAATCAACTTCTTGAACTTTCGATTAATGCAGAGGTAACTGATAACGGAACTCTGACGTATCAATGGTATAAAAATAATGAATTGATAAAAGATGCAATAAGCAGTTCCTATCAAGAAAAACTTAGTGTGACAGAAAACGCTGATGTGCAATATTTTTGTGAAGTGACAAATATGTTGGGTATTACCAAGAAGAGCGTAAAGTCTCAAGTCGTGACGATTCATTTGATAAAAGACTTCTATTCTCAAGCTGTCGGCTATACTTTACAAATCGGAAAAAGTCAGATTATCGATGTAATGACTGTGGGAAAAGTCGAATGGAAGTCGTCTGATGAAAACATTGTTAAAGTGGAAAACGGTGAAATAACGGCGATTGCTATAGGAAAAGCAACTGTCACTGCGATATTTAAAGATTTTGCTGATATGTGCAAGACTTGGGAAATAATCGTAAATGACAAGGTGAATGCAGAAATCCCCAAATGTGATTTTTTGTATGATAATCAAAAAATTACTCAGGATGTATCGTCTTTCTTTGTAAAAGGCGGCAAGTTGCAAGCAAATGCAAAAACTGATGATAACGGAGCGTTAAGTTATATATGGTTTGTCGACGGAGATTTTGCCGGTGTGACAACTGCGACTTGTGATGTGACAAAACCGGGTTTTTACTATTGTGTAGTGACAAATACAATAATCGGTGAAGATGTAGGAGAGGCGACAGCGACAGTCACATCACCTGTAATAAATATAAAAGTTAAAAAGCCGGATATTGTAGGTCTTACTTACGGCGATGAAGAAATAAAAGATAATAAAGCTTTTGCAAAAAGCGGTGCCGCATTAAAAGTTGCAGCGGAAGTTTGTGACGAAGTAGAAGCTTTTTATCAATGGTATAAAGACGATGAAAAAATCGACGGTGCGACAGGCGATTTTTATGTTGTAAATGAATACGCTGTTTATCATTGTGTAGTATCAAATGTTATTGCCTCACAAGAGTATAAAGAGGAAACTGTAAGTGATAAAGTGAAAATAGTAAAAAATAAGGTTTCATTTCAAGAGGCGGTTGACCGTGCCGAAAGTAGATCTGCTTCTGCTTTGACTTTTAGCAATACGAGTATTTCTTACGGTGAAGAACAAATTGATTTGGGGGATGAGTTCGGCGAGTATACTTTTGTCACGGGAGATGCGGTAGTAAACAAAAGTTTGTCAATTTTTTCATCTGTCGGAGCAAAATTTTTTGACAGTTCGAAGTTGTCGATAAAAGCTGACGATGTGACATTAAGTGGCTTAGAAATCGATACAATAGAGGCAACAGCCGAGCTTGGTAACGGAAGATTGACTATTCAAAATTCAAAATTGAACAATCTTTTATTAAACGGCGGCGGATACAATAGTATATATATGGATGGTAGAAATACTATTATGAATGCAAGTTTCGGTAAAAAAGACCTTAATCAATACGTGCGTTTAAAAGGTATGAAAAATGGTTCTACCGAAATTACTAACTTAAACTTTTTGACATCAGGGATGATACAGGGAAATCTCAATGTAAACAATGTTTTTGCTGAAAATTGGCATGAGGCTTCAATAAATTTTGCAATGGATGTGCAGGCAAATGTAACGGTACCGGAAGGTGTGACGGAAGTTTATTTCGGGACAATGGAAGGCGATATTTATGAACCTAAGTTTAAAATATTATTGAATAAAAACGTGCAGTTAAACAATCGCTTCTTGAATCAGGCGGGCAATAAACTTTGGGGCGATGATTTTTACGGTTATTCATGGCATGATGTGGATAGCGAAAAAGAATATGAGATGGCAATTTTAACAAGAAGTGTTATCAGCGATTTATTGAAAGATGATACAAAGATTCTTAAGTTGTCTTGTGCGGCAAAGGAAAAAGCAATCTTTTTACCGCATATTATGCCGACAGAACGCTTTATGTTTAAAAATAATAATTGGATTACTGCCGTAAAACAATTTCATTTGACGCATTATTCTAAATTGTACGAATCTTTAAGTAATCACGAAGATACAATCGATATTGATGACCCGGAAGAAGTAGAATTGGAAACTCTTTTACTTAATCCGGATACTGACGATTACGTATACCCGGATTTAAAAGGGTATGAGAATGCTTTTTCCGTAGTTCATGATAATAACCGTAATGTTTATGCTACGATAGCTTGCGGAAATGTTACGAGTATCACAGACTTAACACGTTATGGGCACTTTTATATAAAAATGTTGCGTGAAGAAGATATTACCGACAGTTTGAACGGAAAAGAAAGTAATATTAGTATGGAAAAAATATTTGAATTGCCTGATTATCTTACAGACTTAAGTTACTTAGGGGATTTATCTTCTGCTTATGCAGCGGTGAATGCTGAGGTTTCCTATTTTATGGATGTAGGTAATTTTTGTTTTAACAATAATTTTGTAGCTTCTTTTGCCAGATTGGCTGTAAACGGTGACGGAACTAAGTTGTATTTATTGACCGGTGCGGACGGTAAGGATATGACCGGAGAAACTTACAAGCTTTGTGCTTATGATTTGACAAGTAAAAGTAATAGAATTTCACCGACAGAAATCAGTGTGACTTGGAAATCTGGAGTTCCGCAAGCAATGGCATTAAGCGAGGACGGAACTAAGTTGTATGTCGCAGAAATTGCTTATAGTGTAGATGGTTATAATAGGATTTCTGTAGAAGATTATAATAGTTATATAAATACTTATACATTAAACGAAAATTCAGCAGTTTATTCTGGTTGTTTATTTTCTTACGATAGCTTACCTGATACTACAAATTTTGGATATACTTCTTTAGACAGTAAACTTTTCTTTGGTAAAACTCGTGTCGGCGTCAGCGACATGAAAACTGGCAACGGATGTTTGTACATAACAGCAGAGAATGTAAACAGACACGTTTCTGTTTCGCCGGAAGTTACTCGTTATAGTCGTGGTGCTTTAACTATTGTAGATTTAAGTACCGGAGAGATTAAAGCAGGAAAAGAAGCAATCGGTTGGTCGGAAAGTAATATTCCTACAGAGGCGAAAGAGTATTCTTGTTTTTATGGTCCGACAAGAATTTTAGCAGTAGAACCGAAAAAGATTATAATCCTTGATGACGGAAACATTGATGATGGGGAAGTTCTTGATTTCTCTTTGTATATGTCAGGTTCTGCAATATGGAGCGAAAAATTCTTAAAGCAAAAAAATAGAGTTGCTGTGTACGATTTGGAAAAAGAAAGATTAGACTTTGCTAATATGGGCTCTGATTTTGGATTATACTCGACAAGAATTAACGGTTCATTCTGACAGTGATATAAAATGTTATTTGATATGCACATTCTCTTTTTTGGGGGATGTGCTTTTTTTATTTGTGAAAGATAATTGTCGAAGGTAAAAAAAATACCCACCGACCTTTAACAAAGACCGATGGGTACAAAAAAGGAAAAAACTATTATAAAACTTCTCTTCGATAAGATAAGTTATAATTCTTAATAAGGCAAGCTTTTTTTATTTATTTATTCATATCTATTGTAAGCATTGCAATATCATCATCATTTGGCGTATTATTTTTAAATTTTATGATGTCATTGTAGATAATTGAAACAAAATCACGCAGATTTTGGTTTTTATTTGCGATTATCATTTCTTTTAATCTATGGCTGTCATATAGTTCCCGATGTTCATTTCTTGCTTCTATTACACCGTCGGTATACATAATGAGTCTGTCGCCGTTTGAGAAACCTATAGTTTCTGATGCATATTCTAAGTTTTTCATTACTCCGACAACCGGACCGGTTTGTGCCATTGTATCTAAGGTTGAATCTGAACGTAATATATACAAGTCGTTATGAGCTGCATTGACATAGTCGATAGTGTGTGTGTCAGTATCTATAATACAATAGAACGCTGTAAAATAGTCACCGGTATCTTGAATTGCTTCGCAAAGTTCGTTATTTACGGCTGCAATAACTTCTGATGCTTTGAAAAACTTTTTAGAATTAGCGTTAAATGAAATTTTTGCCATTGTCGTGATTAACGCTGCGGGAACACCGTGTCCGCAAACATCCAAAATAACAATTCCCCATTTGCTCTCAGTTATTTGGTGAACATCATATAAATCTCCGCCGATTGTTTCCATAGGCAGATAAAGACCGTGAAATGATAATTTCTTTGTTTCCGGGAAGACATTCGGAATTAACGATGTCTGTATTTTTTGAGCCATGGCCAACTCTTTTTTGTTTTCTTCGTATGCTCTTTCCAGTTCAATATTTTTTTTGTTTAACTCTTCAGTTCTGTTTCGAACCTGCTCTTCAAGGTTTTCATTGTAATCGTCAATCATAGTTACCATGTTGTTGAATGATTGAGCCAATTCTGTGAATTCTCCGAAGAAACCTTGAGTTTTTATTTGTAATTTATAATTTCCCTTACTTATTTTCTTTGTTGTTTCAGCTAATCTGTTGATTGGATTTGTCAATATTTGACTGAAGAATATACTGCAAAAAATGATTGCAACAACGATTAGCAAACTGGTTATTATAATCCAAAGCAAAACGTTGTAAATCGGAGCATAGATTTGCTTTTTTGGATGAAAATAAACCAACTTTGTTTTGGCAAAAGGTGCGTAACTGGAACAAACAAGATAATTTATTCCTTTGTAACGAATTGAGTTTGTAAGATTTATGCTGAAATTTTCATTGTCAAGCCGAGCCAGAATCTCTTTAGAACGCGGCATATTGAGGATTTTTGAGTCTGTATTCAAAAGCTTATAATCATTAAAACCTATCTTATCTTCTTTTATGTAGAAAGAATCATCTTCATGCAAAACGTATGTTTTCTTTTCTTCGTCATAACTGTAGTCATCTCTGAAAGACGGGTGATTGTATGATAAAATATTATTAAATTGATCGAGAATATATAGTGTCCCGTATTTTAGATTGTCTATATCTTTATACAAGTCCGGGAGAAAGCTTTTTTGTGTTATTAAAAAAAGTATTTTACTTATATCTTTCTTTTCCATATTGCTTTCAGGTTTGTACAGATATAAAAACATTTGCAAGTTTTCCGCATCGTATCCGGTGATTATTCCGTTTTCCGGTTTTCCAAAAATAAAATTATTTCCGCTGTTAAATGCTTCATCAAACAAACGACTGTTAATAAGTTTTTTTATATCTATACTGTTGTTGGTAACAGAAAACGAATACAGCGTGTGTTCCGTATTCTTAAGGAATGAAGTTTTGTCTAATTCGGAAATAAAGAAAGCACCTTGAAATTTGGAAGTAACGTTTCTTGTGATACTGCTGGGAGAAGGATTCGCAGAAATTTCACCTAAACTTTCAATGAATTGAGATTCTTCGATTGCCGAGGAAAAGTTTATAGGACTTATGAGTTTTTTAAAATTGTCCATTTGAACGATATCGGTAAACGACATGGCGTATTGTCGATAAATAAAATCTATGTTATTTGCTACTTGATTTAATACAGTTGTATTAAAAGTTTTGCTTTGTTCTTCAAGTTTGTTGAAAAGAGTCTTTGAAAATATTGATGTAATTATAATGATAGGTAATATCGCTACTGGTAGGCTTACAGCCAGAACCCTTGTTTTCATGGATATTCTTGCCATGCAAAAGCTCCTTGTTTTATTCTTGCTGGTTAGAAATCATTTTCAAAATTCTATCCAGTATACATAAAAATAATGAATTAGCAAACTTAACAAGATAGCTTTTAAAGTAAAAATATTTTTATTTTAATTCGTCATTGTTTTATTTATGTAAAAAAATCTGTGTTGTATGGTTTTAAGACAATTTCTGTGCTATAGGCATAAAATCATATTAACTGGTGTGATTTTTTTAAACTTAGAGAGGAAAATAAATATGTATAAAGACAAAAGATATACGGTCTTGACTAATTTGATTAAAAGCATTCGTGTTGATAATAATTTAACACAGATTGAATTGGCGGAGAAAATTAGAAAGGCTCAATCTTATATCAGTAAATACGAGTCCGGTCAAAGAAAGCTGGATATTTTTGAGATTAAAGATATTTGTAATTCACTTGATATAAGCCTTGTCGAATTTGTTCAAAAGTTTGACGAAGAATTGGCTAATTACGAAGAATAATATTTTTACAATAAAAAATAAAATGCATCTCTAAAAATTAAGCAAATGAAGCTTTGTTTTAGGAGATGCATTTTTTTTATTTATTTTGCAAATCGTTATCCGATTTGTATATTGGAGTTTTCCGGGATATTTTGAAATGTCACTACCGACTGATTGGTTATAATCTGTTTAAAGTTTGTTTTGTTATCAGGAAGTATTTGTATGTCTGTTATATTAAAACATTCAAACTCTTCTTTTAAAAAGTTTTCCAATGTCAATTTGCTTTTAGATGTTTTGTACAAATTGATTAAGCTCAGTTCTGTTTCTTTTTGTATTTTCCTTGCTGTTATTAATGAAAGAAAATCTATATATGAAGATGCTTGGTTTATAGACAGCAACAAGATTGCAACTTCTGCAAGAAAACTATGCGGTTTATCGTTTTGAAAACGCTTAAACAGTTTTATCGCATTTTCAATATTCTTATTTGCGATTAATGCCGCACATAATAACGGAAAGAAAGTTTTCTGTTCAAACTTTATGATATTATCTTCACAAATATTACAACACTCGATATAACGTGATGACGAAAAAAGAATGATTGCTTTTTGATAAGACAATGTTTTTTCTATATCATCGATAAGCGTTTTATCTTCATTGAGTTCTAAAAATAACTCAAAACCTAGACAGTTAAAACGAAACGCTTCTTCAAATTCACCTAATATTATCAGGCAATCAATTTTGTTAAGAAGAGCTTCCATAGACTGTAAAATCTCAAAGAGCTTATTAAAGAAAAAACTTGCAAGGTGAAAATGTTCAGTGTCTTTTAATTTATATGCAAGAGTGAAAAACTTTTCTTTTGATGAAAAGCTTTGAAATTTTTCCATATCAAGACCGGATTCTTCTGCCAATTTTGTCAGATTGTATCTTTCTTCATAAATCAGATATGCTTCATCTAAACTAACTGTATTTTTCACAATAAAAACTCCCTGTTGAAAAAAATCTTACTCTTTACACTTGAGCGTTTCAGCGGATAGAACAGATTTATTAGTGTTATTAAAGAAGACAATCTCTTGTTTTAAGAAATCATCAACAGTCTTAAGTTCTTCTAGGTTACCGGCTAAAGAATTTATTTTTGCAGTTAAAGATTGTTCATTGTTAATTTTTAACCAATCTACAGAATTAATGAATGCGATAAATGTTTGCGTAAAATCTGATGATTGATTTATTGATGACAAGTGAACAACAACTTCAGACAAAAAGTTATACACTTGGTTTCGGAAACGTTTAATCAACTTTTTGGCAGCTTCAAAATTTTTAAGGGCAATAAGAGTCGCACAATAAAG
>JAXJQT010000068.1:0-3785 GCA_036311025.1 Spirochaetota bacterium | reverse complement strand
GTTGAAATCCGAAGAATACAGGCGTAAGGAGTAATGTACAGTAAGCTCCGATAAAAAATGATGCTAATGCACCGCACAGTCCTACAACGGAACCGACAACAGAGTATTTTAAAAATAGTGACAAATCTGTTTCCATTCCGGAGAGGAATAACAAAATAATAGAAGCAATTTGAGAGATTGCGTATAGTTCTGACGAGACTGCTTCGCCGCCTACAATAGGGAATATTCCGTGTGGAAATCCGGGTAGGTGTAATGCTCCCAGTAAATACGGTCCGATTATTATCCCGGTACAAAGTTCGCCGAGAACAGACGGCATTTTTATTTTTGCAAAAAGCATTCCGCCGAATTTTGCGGCTATAATGATAATACCCAGTTGGATAACCAGATTTGCCATTTTCTCGGCTTCGCTTTCTTCTTCATGTGTTTCAGTGTTACTTTGAGTTTTCGATTCTGTAATAGTGTTTTCTATACTTTGGGTGATTACAGTATCACTTGTAGCTTCTTGCATTGCTGTTTTTGATGCAAAAATAGGTAATGATATCAATAATAATGCCAATAGAGAAAAAAGGAAAAATTTGTTTCTCATTATAAAAACTCCCTTATTCGTTTATTTGTCTAAAGCGGTTGTTTTTATAAGTCTATGAATGGAAAAAGTCAAGTTATCAAGATGTTTGTGACTTTTTATAAAAAAGAAAATTACTGATTGATGATATTTTATTTAGAAAAAGAATTGTATCAGAATATAAAAAAAGACTCTGTATTAAACAGAGTCTTAACATCGAATAGCGGAATCGAACCGCTATTGCAAGGATGAAAACCTTGTGTCCTAACCGTTAGACGAATTCGACATTTAAAAGAATGACCTGCAAAGGATTCGAACCTTTGACCCACGCCTTAAAAGGGCGTTGCTCTACCAACTGAGCTAGCAGGTCATTTACCTTGTCGCGACATCCGCAACAAGATGTTTGCTTTATATCATAGCTTTTTAGCTACGTCAAGCTTTTTTATTAAAAAATTTATTGATTTCTTTTTCTGAAAACAAACTCTTTGCTGCATTCATAAAACTATCATCCGGCATACAGTGAAAAGCTCCAAATCCTGGTAATCCCAAAAAGCATGAATGCAAAAAGTACCCGTCAAATCCTACTGTTTGAGAATATTCGGAAGAATCGCGACTAAAATATTTTAAATCCCCAAGTAACGGAAAACCTACACTATTCATTTGTGCTCTGATTTGATGTTTTTTTCCAGTCCACAACGAAACTTCTACCAATGAAGCCTGTGCATTAAATAAAATCGGTTCTACTTTTGTTGCACAAAGTCCTTGATTCTCTTTTAAAAAAGATTCTTTCTGAGGAATATCATAAGTAACCTGCGTTCCGATACATTTCATTTTATTTTTTTGATCAAGTCGTTCTTCCATCTTTGATGATATAAGAAATGCTTTGTCCAATTTACCGAAAACCAGAGCATAATATCGTTTTTCTACCTGACGATCACGAAAAGCAGCTGTCACACGCTGTAAGGCTTGATGATTTTTTGCTGCAATTACAATTCCGGAAGTATTAAAATCAAGTCTATTGCAAAAAGTCGGAGTAAACAAACTTTCTGATGAATACTCATTTTTACGATACAAATAACCTTTCACATATTCTACAAGATTTTTGCGGTATTCCACTCCGTCAGAATGTACAAGAACGCCACGTTCCTTATTAATCACAAGAATATCAGAATCTTCATAAACAATTTCAAGGTGGTAAATAGGAAAAGAGGCATTTTTCTTCTTATTAAAATATTCCTCTGCAAGATAAAGAGTCAAAATATCGCCGCTTTGCAACACCGTAGAACTTTCAATTTTTTTCCCGTTTACACGTACTATTCCTTTTCTTATGATTTTAAACAAATCACTGTTTTTTACATTCTCACCGACTTGTTTTTTTAAAAAAGAAAAGCACTTTACTCCACTCTTTTTATCATCAATTACATATTCTCGCATAAGAACACCTATACCGAAATCTCATTTAACATTCGTAAAAGCTTGTTATAAACATCTTCAACATCCTTCTTTTCCTTATCTGTCCATGCCGGAACTGATTCTTCCAATAAATCCCCTAATGCATTGATAGATGTTTCTAATGATTCATAAATATCACGTTCAAGGAAATATTGATAAGTATCATCATCAAGCTTACGCAATGTCAAAAATGCAGCCTTTGATATTCGTTTACCACGTTTTACCGTAGGATACGACAATTTCTTTAAATACCTAAAAAGTTGATTCCAATCATCCGGATAAATCATCGCAGCATTACCCGGATATTGACTGTTCAAACCGTTATCCAAATCAATCACGTCAAAATATTTTAATATTGCAGAAAAATAATCTTGTGCAATCAAAGTATCTTTATAAAATAAACGTGCTTTTTTCTTACCGAAATCCATTTCAATTAATTCATTCTTTCTGTCTTTCAACTGAATTAAAATACTGTAAGGAAGTCGATAATACGATTCGTTTTTATCTTTTTCCAAATCAAAATATTTATCAAATAAATTGATACGAGTTTCATAACTATTGTCTTTTTTAGACTTTGTCGTTGCAACGGAAGCCAATACTTTATTTTTCTTTGTCACCTGCTGTGGTTTTGTCAATGCCAAGAAAACATCTGCCAATTGTGTCTTAACTAATTTTTCCGGCAATAATGCTCCGGAACGCACATAAGTTCGCCCGGTATTTACAATTTCACCGCCGACAAGCCAAATCGGAGAATCATAATATAAAAATGAACCGGGATGAATTCTTATATCAAGCTCTGTTGCAGAATTAAAACCATTTTTCTTTTTTTCCGGACGTCGACAAATGTATTGCTTCAATCCAGCACAAATACATAATAAAATCTGGTCTTGATTAAACTTTGTTCCTATTTTTACTTCTCGCTTTTCCAAAATACTGGAAAGCTGATAATGAATATTCAAAATCTCATCCATTACACGTTGGTCTAGATAGTACGCCTTACAAAACTGCTCTCTGTTTTGAGATTTCTGATATTTATAAAAAACATTTATCCATGTAAAAAAGTCTCCGCCTTTTACATACAATTTCTTTTGTGCTCGTTGACTTTCAATCTCTTCACCGCGAGGATATAAAAACGGTTTTTTAGCAGAAAGAAACGCAATTACAATCAATACATTATAAAGTACATCCGGATAAACAAGCATTCCTTCCAACAAAATACGTGCAAGACGCGGCATAAGAGGAAAGTCAACCATCATTTTTCCGATTTGTGTAAGACTGTTAAGAGAATCTACAGCTCCGAGAGAAATCAATGTGTCCATTGCAGACTGTATAGCTCCGCGTCCGGGACGAGAAATAAAATCAAATGATTCATAATTATAAATTCCCAAATCCAACATTCGCAAAACAACTTCGGATAAATCTGTTCGATAAATTTCTTCTTTTGTATATTCTTCACGGCGTTCGTATTCTTCACGAGAAAAAAGACGATACACCACGCCCGGAGCCGTTCTTCCAGCACGTCCTTTTCTCTGGTCACAAGATGCTCGTGAAATTGGTTTTAACTCAAGATAAGATGTAAAAGTTCTCGGATTATAATAATTGATTTTCGCATATCCGGGATCTATTACATGGACGATACCGTTAATGGTAATACTGGTTTCTGCAATATTTGTAGCAACAACGACTTTTCGTTTTCCTTCAGGCAAAACATCAAAAACTTTGTTTTGTTCCTCCGGTGAAAGACGTGCATACAACGGAAGCACCACCATTG
>JAXJQT010000067.1:0-8044 GCA_036311025.1 Spirochaetota bacterium | reverse complement strand
TTGCCATGGATGCTGCACGTATGGGATACAGATTGGGAGCGGAAAAAGTTTCCGTTGTCTACAGACGAACTCGCAACGAAATGCCGGCACGACGTGAAGAAGTCGCTCATGCCGAAGAAGAAGGCGTAGAATTTAGATTTTTGGAAAATCCGGTAAAAATCATCGGAGATGAAAACGGTTGCGTAAAAGCAGTACAAGTATTGTCTTATGAACTGGGAGAACCGGACGCATCAGGCAGACGCTCACCGGTTGCAATCGCCGGAAGTGAACACGAAGTTCCTTGTGACGCAGTAATCGTTGCACTGGGAAACGGTTCAAATCCATTGATGGTACAAACTACTCCGGGATTGGACGCAGATTCAAAAGGTCACATAAAAGTAGACGAAACAGCTGCTACATCTTATCCTGCTGTTTGGGCGGGCGGAGATATTGTACTCGGAGCCGCAACAGTTATTCTTGCAATGGGTGAAGGTCGTAAAGCTGCCGCATCTATTAACGAATATCTTGCTAAAAAATAAATTACCATAAAAATAACAATTTAACAGGGAACAGATTCTTAATATAAAAGAATTTGTTCCCTTTTTTTATTGCCGATTAACCGTAAGTCTGATTCTGACAATCAATAATTCACGTAATAACTGCGAACAAAACTTTTATGATTTGATAGATTTTTTTCTAACCATTGCATAATGATTAACCGTTGTTCCCGGAATCACTCCCTGATATGCGAGTTCAAAACCAAAATGTTCATACATAGGAACATTGGCTTCCTTATTTGTCTCTAAATAACAAACAAACTGACCGGAATCACAAACTTCTAACATCGGACGCAACAATTTAGAAGCAATCCCCCGATTTTGCGATTTTTTCGCAACAGACAGATTAAATAAATACCAATCCTCATGATTAGTATATTTTTTCTTTAGACTCATTGCATAATTTTCATATTTCAAAAGCTTAGCTATTATTCCCAAACCGGACTTCAATATCAACTTTATTCCGCCGTTAAAAAGAAAAGGCAATGTTTTATTTCCGGAAAAAGGCGGAGGTAACCAGATTGCAAAACCATTTAATTCCGGACTGTCCGCATAAATAACACCGTTATTAAACATACTTTTAAGTGAAATCTTCATTATAATTTTGGAAATAAACAAATTATAAGTACCGCCGCAAAACCAATTATGCAGCGGATAATTTTCATAAGCATCCATAGCAACATCTGCAAGTTTATCTATTTCATTTTTAGAAATAATATGTAAACCGGCGTTTTTTAATGTTGCTCTGACCGTTTTAACATCTGTCTTTTTAGTTAACTCACGCATCTTTTCGTATCCTCACATTTAGTTTTACTGTCTCTTAAAAAAAATATCAGCTGCATTCAATCCGGTTACCAAATATTGCTCTTCGATACTGTGGTGCCCGTCGATTAAAATACTGTTTGTTATTTCCTTATTTTTATCGCCAAACAATTCATTAAACCTATTCTGATAATGAAACAGTTCATCATCCTTTGCAAAAATCCCAAAAACTCTTAATTTCTGCTCATCTTTTATATCCAGATATTTTTCCATTTCTTTAAAATCTTCTATAACCTTTTTATCAAGAGAAAACGCAGCTCCAGTTTCTCGGTCTCTAAGCTTTACAATCTCCGCCGACGGATACATACAAGGATTGATTACAAGCTTATCGATTAATTCTTCATGCTGCAAAACATAAAAGGCTCCCAATGATGCCCCGATTAAAATATTTATATCATGCTCACGGCAATAATCTTTTATTACCTGTTTAGTTTTATTTGTATCAATATGCAAATCCGGAAAAGGAATAGAATGAATCTTCCAATCTCGAAAAAAGTTTTCAAGAGCCGAGAAAGTTCCGCCTTTCGGATTTCCCATAAAACCATGAATATACAATGCGTTCCTTTTAGACATATTTATCTCCTATTTCGATTTCTGCTAAGTATAAACAATCCAGCTCACATATAATACATCAATTTTTCCGCAACATGCAAAAATCACGAAATTAACAGCAAAATCAAATTTCCGTTTAGCAATTATTACAATCTCTCCTATTCTTAAAATATTCCAAAACAACTTTTTTATTATTCTGAATGATATTAGATTAGACTGGAGGTTATATAATATGAAAAGCAATATTTTATTAATATGCATACTCACAATTTTCACGCTGTCATCATGCGATATGATAAATAATGACAATAAATGGTCGCATACTAAATTTTCAAGAATCGCAAAAAGCGAACGTTCCAGAGCCAAAAAACAAAATCACGACAAAAATATTTACGGAACATGGCAACAGGAAAAAAATCCTGACATCATTCTAAAATTTTATGATGACAGCAGATGGCAATACAAAAAAGGAACTCCGAACACGGCAGGAAGCGTTTTTTTAGGTGGGGACAATTTCACCATGCAAAACGACATACTTTCTCTTTATAAAGAAGACGGTGAGATTATTACAGGCAAATACAAATTCGATGACAAAAAAACCGGTCTGGTCATAAGTGATTTTGAAGACGAAAGATACAACTGCACGTGGCAAAAGAAATAACTCTGTCAATTTACCGACTTTATTCTATTTTAACAAAACAAATGCCGGGTCTCTATTCCGAAACAGAATCCAAGCCCGGCACTTAACTCAGCAAGTGTTACTTCAACAACCTGCTGTCCACAATTTGAAAATTTGCTCGATGAACATATAATGCTTTTCCGTCAATCATCAATTTTGTTGTTTTCGGCAAATCATTATAAACTTCCCAATAAACATTTTTTCCGCTGTACGCACATATCGGATCACCGAGTTGGCTTTGGATAATAACTACAACCGGTTTCCCGAATACATTTTTATATCTGTTTACCACGCCGGCAATTATATTTATATCCATCAAACTGTTAGCCGATGATTTTATTTCTTCTACTTTATAATCTACATCCGGTTTCAGACCGTCTTCTTCAAACACTATAGTACTGCCGCATGACTCCACTTGATGACCGTCTATTGTAATAGTAATGACGGAAGATTGCGATGCTACTCGTTCGCTATCACTGCCGGAATAAAGTTTTTCCTTTACGACATTATTGGAAAAACCGATATTTGACCCGGACATTTCCATAAATCTGGTTCCGTTATTAGTGTAAAAATATGCGTTATATCGATTTCCCAGAATACTTCCTTTTATTTCATGAAGTCGACTTTGTAAAAAAGCACATCCTGCCAAAGACATTACCATCGCCAAAATCATCAACGCAATTATTTTTTTTCTCATAAATCCCTCTCATTTGTATCTGTAAAATATCTTTTGCATTTTACTATATCACAACTTACTTTCTTTTGTACCGCTTCAGATTCTTTTTCACAAAGACGGCAGGATGTGTGTTTGCCAATACAATGACAATTTTTTTAAACGAGCATTCCTTTCCGAATTGCAGCTTTTCAGGTCGCATGTTTTTGCAAAACTTGACACTGACGGGATAAAAGATTATACAAACAAACTTATGGAGAGTACGATAATGTAATTTCTTCCATAATATATACACCGGTTTTAATTCTGCCGGAACAATTCCCACTAAATTTAAAAAGGATATTAATTATGATTCAAGCATGTGATATTACATTGCAATTTGGAAAAAGAATTTTATTCAAAGATGTAAATGTTAAGTTCAGCGGAGGAAACTGTTACGGTTTGATTGGTGCAAACGGTGCAGGAAAATCTACTTTTTTAAAAGTTCTTACAGGCGAGCAAGAAGCGACTTCCGGAGAAGTCATTATCGACAAAGGTAAACGTCTTGCATATTTACGCCAAAACCACAACGAATTCGATAACTACGGAGTAATCGAAACCGTAATTATGGGATATAAAAAACTTTATGACATCATGACAGAAAAAGATGCCATCTACGAAAAACCGGATTTTTCCGATGAAGACGGAATCAGAGCCAGTGAATTGGAAACAGAATTCGGTGAACTCGGCGGATATGAAGCTGAAAACGACGCTGCTAAATTATTGTCCGGACTCGGTATACCCGAAGATTTACATGACAAAAAAATGGCTGAGCTCGGCGGAAGTGAAAAAGTTCGTGTATTGATTGCACAGGCTTTGTTCGGAAATCCCGACATCTTGCTTATGGATGAGCCGACAAACTATTTGGATATCGACTCTATCAAATGGTTGGAAGAGTTCCTTATCAACTTCGAAAATACGGTTGTCGTAGTAAGCCACGACCGTCACTTTTTGAACACAGTTTGTACTCACATTGTCGATATTGACTACGGTAAATTGACATTCTACGCCGGAAACTACGATTTCTGGTACGAATCAAGCCAGTTGTTGCGTAAACAATTAAAAGATGAAAACAAAAAGAAAGAAGAACGAATCGCCGAATTGAAAGACTTTATCAGACGATTCAGTTCTAATGCCGCAAAATCAAAACAGGCTACAAGCCGTAAAAAGATTTTGGACAAAATCAACTTGGAAGAAATGCGACCGTCATCTCGTAAGTTCCCATATATCGCCTTTACTCCGTCTCGTGAGTCAGGTAAAGAAATATTGTCTGTCGAAAAAATTAACAAAGTTGTCGACGGCGTTACACTGTTGAAAGATGTTTCATTTACAGTACAAAAAGGTGAAAAAATCGCTATCATCGGACAAGACAGTATCGCCAAAACAATGCTTTTCAAAATCTTAGCCGGTGAAGAAAAAGCTGACAAGGGTGACATCACTTGGGGACAAACAATAAATTACGCTTACTTCCCAAAAGACAACGCTAAATTCTTTGATAACGTTGATTTATCATTAATCGACTGGTTGAAACAATTTTCTAAGAACACAGAAGAAACTTATATCAGAAGCTTCTTGGGAAGAATGTTGTTCTCCGGTGACGAATCTCTAAAAAGTGCAAAAGTACTTTCCGGTGGTGAAAAAGTTCGTTGTATGCTTTCAAGAATGATGTTAAGTGAAGCAAACTTTTTAATGCTGGACGAAGCGACAAACCACTTGGATTTGGAATCTATCACAGCATTAAATAACGGTCTTACAGCATACAAAGAATCAATGCTTTTTGTATCACAAGACCATCAGTTTATCAGTACGATTGCAAACCGTATCATCGAAATCACACCGAAAGGAATCATCGATAAATCTATCGGTTACGATGACTACTTGGAATCTGAAGAAATCAGAGAATTGCAAAAAGAAATGTACAGCTAATATATACGCACAAAAGCCCGGTTCCGTACCGGGCTTTTTTTATGATTCACCCGCCTGTTTTTAATCATAGGTATAGTTAAATATTTCACTGCAATTACGTCCCACTGCCACAAAAAAAGAAACGTGTCCATAGCTAAAGAGGAAAAAAGAAAACATGAACACGCCCTAAAAACAATTTTACATATATATATTTTCTTTGTAGACTATAGTCCGTTGTTTTATTGTCTACATATAATATAATTTAATTATGACTTCTGAAGAAGAATTTCAATTAAAGACTCTTGGAAAAAGATTGCGAAATTATAGAATAAAAAAGGGATTTTCTCAAGAAAGCTTCGCTGAAAAAACACAACTAGACAGAACATATATTTCTGGACTAGAAAGAGGGAAACGTAATCCATCTTTTTTAATAATCCGTAGAATTTCAAAAGTTTTAGAAATTTCTGAACAACAATTATTTGAATCAGGAAACATAGAATGAATTTGATTGAAACCTTTTATGAAAAAATGGAAAAACAAACTTTTGAAGCATATGGAATGCTTGATTCTCAAAATAGGATTCATACTTTTGGAACAGACTCCAAAATAATTGGTAGAATTTTTGAAATATTTACACAGCCTGTTTTACAAGAAATTGCGAATGAAAACGACTACATTCTAAAAACTCCAGAGTCTCAAACAGTATACCCTGATTTCATTTTAATGAAAGATGAAGCATCAAAAGAAAAAATTGCTATTGATGTAAAAACTACCTATATTGACAAGGACACATCGTCTTTAAAATTTACATTGGGCTCTTTTGGTTCTTATATGCGGAACAATACTAAAAATATTGAATATTCATACACCGATTATGCAAAACATTATGTAATTGGATTTATATATAAACGAAACGGGAATGCCCAAGAAAGTTTAATCTATGATTATGATGATAGAAAGAAAATAGAATTTCCATTTTATGATATGAAATATTTTATTCAAGAAAAGTATAAAATTGCAGGAGACAAACCTGGATCTGGAAATACAGAAAATATTGGTTCTATTTCTTCAAGCAATTTTATGGATTTTAAGCTAGGTCGGGGACCATTTTCGGAGCTTGGACAAGATGCCTATAATTTATATTGGAAGTACTATCCTGAATATAGAGCAAAAGAAAAAAATTATACTTCGTTAAATGAATTCTTAACTTGGATTCAAAAACAACAAAATCTTGAATTACTTCATGATTTTGATATGGATGCTTTACTTAAAAATGTAAAAACATACATGTTTAAGCATAAAATAGAATTATGATTTGATTGCTAATATTTCTATTATAGGATGCCTATTTTCCTCTTTTCCGCCAATATGGTAGAAATGATTTTGTTCGAACCATTTAAAATCAGACCAATAATCATATAAATGATTATTAATTCTAAATTTATTTTCTTTCCACATAGATAGACAAACACTAGCTTCTGTTTTATGAGCATATTGTGCTAAAGAAACAGCTTCTTTTTCAGGCCATTCACCAACATAAGATGTATCACGACCAATATACGGGGGGTCAATATAAATAAAATCACCTTTTCGAGCTTTATTAAATGTATCTTGCCAATTAGAACACATAAAAGTCCAATCTTTATTTTTCATTATATTTGATACATTTTCAATTTGATTACAAATTTTTGTAATATATGCTTTTGAAAAACGATTAGGCTTTTGACAAAATGGGACATTAAATTGCCCTTTGCTATTAAAACGAATCATTCCATTAAAATCAGATCTGTTAAGAAATAGAAAATACATAGGATTTGAATTTTCATTAAATTCTTTTCTCATTTGCAAATAATAATCCTTTCCAAATTTTTCTAATTTTTTTCCATGAAATTCTAAAAATCTTCTAGCAGAAGTACTTGAAATAATTCCATTCTGAATATCTTTATAGAAATTTATTAAGTGCTGATTTTTATCAGTCAAAATAGCTTTTTTAGGTGCTATATTAAATGCAACAACACCTGTCCCCATAAATGGTTCAATCCAAGTTCCACTTTCAGGGATTGAAACATGTTCTTTTATAAAAGGAATTAATTTTGTTTTTATTCCTTGACACTTTATTGGAGGAACAATAATTTTATTGTCATCTATTTCAAAATCAAATAAAGATAGTTGTAAAGAGGTTCGCATAAATGTATATATATCATATCTGTAGTCTATTGTCTACATTATTTTAAATTACGTAACATAATCTATTCTAGTTACCGGCGGTAATCTTGACGTGTCACGAACTGTGACCTTAACAGGACATAAGCAGTGTGGAGAATTGGTCACTGTCTGTAACCAACTAATGTTACACACTGTAAGATTGACCGTTCCATTCGACGCAGTTTTCTAAAGATTCTTCGGCACTACGTACCTCAGAATGACACTCTGTCATATTGATTTTTCCCTCAGGATAACTTGTCATGTTGAGCGATAGCGAAACATCTATGTTTGTACATCGTTCGAACTAGCTTAAACAACTATTTGTAAGAAAGTCAATCTTACCAAGTGTAAGAAATAAACTTTAGTTCAAAGTTTTTAAAAAACATTTTTGGTTAAGGCTTTTTTTACAGTGTAACGGTGAGTTCCGTAAGGAACGAACGGAATCTTTCCGATTCGGAAAGACCGAAGCAATCCGTGTGGCAAATCCATTCGTCATTCTGAACTTGTTTCAGAATCTCTGTTATCGAGACCCTGAAATAAATTCAGAGTGACGATATTTTTTTATCTCAGTTTCCCCATTTTTACCGGTAAAACAATGTCGAACTGCACGGTCTTAAATGCCGTTTAAATGGC
>JAXJQT010000066.1:0-1993 GCA_036311025.1 Spirochaetota bacterium | reverse complement strand
TTATTTTAGCCGGCGGCAGCGGAACAAGACTGTGGCCGTTGAGTCGAAAAAATGCACCGAAGCAATTTATTGCATTGGAAAATGAATATTCAATGTTGCAAAATACAGCCGCCAGAGTAACCAAAGAAGACGGAGCTGATGTATTTGTGATTTCTTCACAGGATTCAAAGTTTACCGTAATGGATCAAATGGCTTTGATGTTTCAGAACTTTAAAGAGTCACAAATAATTGTTGAGCCGGTAGGGCGTAATACTGCCCCGGCGATAGCTTACGGAATGCAATTTTTACAACCGGATGATGTGGTGGCGGTTTTATCGTCGGATCATCATATCGGAAATGATGAAGAGTTTATTCGAATCTTAAATGAAGCAGAAGAAATTGCTCGACAACAGAAAATTGTGACAATAGGAATTGTTCCGGACAGTCCGAAAACAGGATATGGTTATATAAAGAAAACTTCTTCGACTATCGGAGAAGGTTTTATGGTGGAACGTTTTGTAGAAAAGCCGAATCGTGAAAATGCGATGGCTTATTTGCAAGAGGGCGGATATTACTGGAATGCAGGAATGTTTGTTTTTCAAGTTTCATTCTTTATGGAACAATTGAGAACTTATGCTCCGGAAATAGCTGAAATAGCACAAAAGTTAGGAAATAAAGCTAAGACGGAAGGGCAGGATTCAATAAAAGTTAATGAATATTCTGAATTCCCTAAAATCTCTATTGATTATGCATTGATGGAAAAAACAAAAGAAATTGTTGTAGTTCCGGGGGATTTTGATTGGAGTGATGTAGGAAGTTTTCAGTCATTACATGAGATATTGCCGAAAGATAAAAAGCATAATGCAATAAAAATGGATAATGAGAACTTTTACGGAAAGGATAATAAAAATCTTCTTGTTATCGGCGGTAAGCGTAAGATTGCGGCTATCGGTACGGAAAATCTTGTAATTATAGATACGCCGGATGCGTTGCTTGTTGCAAAAAATGATAAAAGTGAACAGGTGAAAGAGATAGTTGAGCAAATGAAGGATGCCGCAGAGGTGACAAATCATTTGACTGTATCTCGTCCGTGGGGAACTTATACAATACTTGACGAAGGTCCGAATTATAAGGTTAAACAACTTTTGATTTATCCGGGAAAGCGAATCAGTTTGCAATATCATTATCACCGCAGTGAAAATTGGACAGTAGCAAGCGGAGTAGCGGAAGTTTTGCTGGATGATAAAATTCAAGTCTTGAAGACGTCAGAATCGATTTTTATTCCGGCGGCGGTACGTCACAGATTGACGAATCCGTCGAAAGTAAAGGTTTTAAAAATTATAGAAGTTCAGACAGGTGAATATTTAGGTGAAGAAGATATCATTCGTTTGGATGATGATTACAGTAGGTAAATAAAATTTTATTTGTTAATAATTTTCAATAAATGAGGATAAAAAATGGCAGAAAAGAAAAAAGAAGATTTGATGGAAAAGATAGTATCGCTTGCTAAGCGTCGCGGTTTTATTTTCCAATCATCAGAAATTTACGGAGGTTTGAATTCTTGTTGGGATTACGGTCCTGTAGGAATTGAATTGAAACGTAATGTAAAAGATGCATGGTGGGACTTTATGGTTCATCGCCGTGATGATGTAGAGGGACTTGATTGTTCTATTTTGATGGCTCCGCAGGTATGGGAAGCTTCCGGTCACTTGAAAAACTTCACTGACCCATTGGTTGACTGTAAGGAATGTAAAAAACGCTGGAGACAAGACAAACTTGAAGATCCTACAAAATGTCCAGATTGCGGCGGAGAATTAACAGAAGCAAGAAACTTTAACTTGATGTTCAAAACATTTATGGGACCGGTAGAAGACAGCGGTGCCGTAATTTATATGCGTCCGGAAACAGCTCAAGGTATGTTTGTAAACTTTAAAAACGTTCAGATTTCATCACGTCAAAAACCGCCTTTCGGTATTGCACAGATGGGAAAATCTTTCCGTAATGAAATTACTCC
>JAXJQT010000065.1:0-1607 GCA_036311025.1 Spirochaetota bacterium | reverse complement strand
GTTTATTTAATGATAAAGAATTTCAGCGAGATTTTTCGGACTCATATTTTGGTGTAAATAGCTTAAAAGGTGAAAATTTGCAAACAGAAAGAGATTTCACGAATAATCCGGAAACATCTTTGACAACGTTAGAAAGTTTGATGTCTACTCCGAAAAGTGCCATTACTGAGAAAAAAATAAAAATGCTTACAGCTGAAATTAATTCAATTATAAATATGCATATACGTCATTGTTTTTCATCTGTTCATAGTTTTGCCGGAAGAATGGAAGAAATTTTAAAGGATTATAAATCACAGGCTCCGCAAAAGATTTCAAATATAAGAAGTTTAAAAGGTTCTGGAACAAAAGAATTTATTTTATCAATGGTTGAATTATATTCAATGATGGTTAAATATCTAAAATTATTAAAAAGAATTATTCCGTCTGAAGAAAAATAAAAGTTAAAAAAAATATAATCTTATGATTTTTCAATCTTTTAAAACGTTCATAGTTTGAAAAATGATTTTTTTCTGTTATAAGTCAGATAATTAAAATTATTAAAGTAGAAACATAAAAAATAAAGTGGAGTTTTTATATGCGTATAAATTTTTTATTTACCATTCTCCTAACCTATAGCATTATTTTGTCATCATGTGATGGACTACCAAGAACAGATGAGGTAGATATTGCACCTTATAATACGATCTCTGGTTTATCTCTTCCTTTTCAAAGTCAAAAAAAAGACAATATGTTATATGTTTTGGATCGAAAAGATTATTTATACTGCATTGATTTGAATAATTATTCTTCATTGTTTAATGAAGATTTAAAGAATAAAGGAAAATCAGGGACATTATCAAGTAATAATGCGAAAGATTCTAAAACACTGTCAGATGCAGAAAAAATCCTTTTAAAGTTGCCTAAAGATACAGTCAGACCGGCAAAAATTAAACTTTCAGATTTAAAATATTCTCTTACACCTATAAGTTTTTCCCTTATACCGGACGGAACGTCTTTGTATATTGTAGTTTGTGTGGCATGTTCGGATAATGCAGATATTGACGGTATGTACTATGTTTTAAATTTTGACACAACTACTAAAACTATATCAAATGCTTTTCCTTTGGATAAATTAACTTCATATAGAGTTAATGATGATGTTGATACAGATGTAACTACAGATGCAAAAAAAAGTACAGGAAATATAGCTTCACAAATTTATGCAAATGATACAAATTTGTTTATAAGCGGAACGAAAAGATTATTTATAATTCCGACAAAAGATGGAAAAGTTGATCCTGATTATGATTATTATACAGATAAAGAGAATAGTTTTATATCTGCAGAGACAACAAATACAATGAGTCCGTATTTAATTCAAGAACATAATGATAAAGTTTATTTGTCTTCACGAGAAAAAGACTACGGAGTTCATGTATATAGTTATAATTTGGAAGAAAAAACTATTTCTTGGGTAAAAAAAGAATCACTTGTCAATGATGTTATCGGAAATCACTACCCTGCTTGTATGAATGTTTTCGAAAATAAATTGTATTGTTCATCTTATGAAAAGTTAGGGATTTTTAATATAGAGACTGAAAATACTGAGATTTTAAAGAGTATCGAAG
>JAXJQT010000064.1:0-4593 GCA_036311025.1 Spirochaetota bacterium | reverse complement strand
CAAATATAGAGATAATCAAATCAACCAATGACCAGTTATTAGATCAAACTATTACGTCTATTATCGGAAATTGGAAATTTGAAGCCGGAAGCAGTTTACAAAAAGCAATGTTAAAATTAAAATATTTTATTAAGTAAAAGAGTATGAAAGGACACAAAGTTATCGCATTAAACATAATTATTTTGTTTCTGATATCGTTTTTGATTGGTCTATTTATGTACGGAACAAATGTTTTTATTTATCGTACATTACTTACCCAAAAAAACATGCTTTTTTCAATGGCTGAAGATTTTACCGGTTGTAAGATTGAATATTCCTCGATTCGTCCGTCGTTGAATGCCGTAATAGTACAACAAGTTTGTTTGATTAATAAAGAAAATCGCAATGCAATACGCTTAGGAACAATACAGGTTAATCTTTCCGTATTTTCTTGGTTAAAAAACAGAAATTCTCCGTTAAATTTATTAACCGGTATAAATATAAAAAACTTGCATTTAGACACAAGTATTGAAAGATTGAAAACTCTTAAATTACCGCAACAATCATCTAAAAGTGAAAAAAAACTGCCGGACATCAGCAACATTTTATTTTCATTTTCTAAATCAAGCTTGAAATTAAAACTGGAAAACAACCAAGAAGTACAGCTTATTTTAGATTCGTTGCGAGTCAACTTTTTTCATAACAAAGCCAATATTAAAGGAAATTTGTTTTTAGAATACGCAACTAACGTAAAAACTCTCGCAAGTACACAGATTTCATATACAGGTGAATTATTGTTCTCGCCGCATTTCCAAATAATTATGCCGGAAATATTTTTTTCAAAAACTCAAATCGGCGGTATCACGTTGAAAAACCAAGCTTTCAAATTGAAATATGAATTACCGTTGCTTTTTTCATTGGAACGTTTAAAAGACCAATATCCGATAGAATTTCTGTTAAACGGCAACAACAATAATATAAATTTAGGTTTATCACTTAATAATATTTCATTGGATAACCTCATTTACACCAAAGATTTAAAGTCATCCGAATCCGTTCAAAAATTATTAAAATCATTAGCAAATATCACACTATTATCGCAAGTCGACTTTGACATCAAAACAAAAAAGTTTACGGCTAACTCATCGGGAAATTTTAAATATAAAGCTCTTCCTTTATTTAATGACTGCGATTTTGACTTTGACTTTTCCCTAAACAATGAGGCTCTCTCAATAAACAATTTTGCTTTTTCGTCAGTCGATAAAAGCAATGAACAAAAAATCACAGCTTCAGGAAATTTTGATTTTGCCAAGATGGAGCCGAATTTCAATATCGACATAAACAAAATCAATTTACTTACGACACAGATTTCTACGACCTTGCAATTAAAAAAAGAAAATAATCAATATGCTTTTTTTTCGAACAATGTACTTATGAACAAAAGAAACATTCCACCTTGCAAATATCTTTTTTCCTTAAACAAAAAAAACGGGAAAATACAACCTGTCATAGAAACAGTTACTCCGTTTAACGGAATATCAATCTCTTCAGAATACGACCAAAAACACGACACTTCACTTTATTGTTTTAATATAAAAAATATGTCGCCCGCAGCATTTTACGACAGTAATTTCACAGAAAATATGACAATCAATTCAAATTTCAAACTTCAGCTGTACAATAAAAATGTTGTAATCCATGAAGGTTTTTTTGATGCACAAAACAACTCAAAATCTTTGCTAAACTTCGCTTTTGACTTTACCAACGGAATCTTTGATTTAAATAAAATATCATTAAAGGAAAAAAGTATTTCCGGAAAATTACGCGGACAATTACCGGCAATGTTTGGCTCTGCAAAAGACAGATTCACTCTGACTTTTTATCGACCCGATAAAAACTTTTCTCTGCCTATTACCGTTTTCAACAAAGACACTGAGCTTTCAGTTTCATATGCAAACAACAAAATTGCATCATTTGATAAAAAATCAAAATCATTAAACGTTTGGATTACCTCCATGTCATTACCGTTTAATGTACGTGAATCAACTCCTAAACTTTCAGTGAAAGTCAACGGAAACTTTGAGAAAAATCCGCAAATAAACGGACAAATCGATATTTCCGATATAAATGTGTTTCATGACAAAAACGGTAGTATTTGCAGTAAATTTTCTTTTAAAGACAAACTACTTTCTGTCAGCAAACTGGAATATAAAGACTCGTCAAATAAAATCACGGGAATTGCTTCGGGAAATTTTAATCAAGATATGCAATTTGACATGTTGCTTACCGATGATGCAAAAAAAGAATCATATACCGTAAATTGTCATCTGGCAAATAAACAAATCAACGGCAAAGCATTCGTCACCAATATGGAATTAAAAAAACTTCTGGGAAAAGATTATAAAGGTGTACTGAATCTGCGACTCGGTATAAAAAATAATTTGCTTTCTCCTGATATTTCGCTTGAAGCCGAAATCAACAACGGTATATACAAAAACTCCATGCCGATAAAAGCATTTGTAATCGGAAAAAAACAAGCAAATAAGGTTCAGATCAATACCCTCGATTTTCAACGAGGACGTCTAAAATGTGACCTCAGCAATTCATACTTTTATCTGGACGGAAAAAAAATACGAAATATTAATATCGGCGGAAACTTCAGTACCCAATTCATGGCAAGACGTATAAAAAGTTCATTTGCAATCTCGGGAAATATCAACTCACCGCAGGAAATTCTTTGTAACCTAGATTTACACAACAATTCAATTTCATATTTGCGAAGTTCAAATGTCGTAAGACAAGACAAACTTGATGATATAAAATTACGAATTATCCAACGTAACAATCGTACAACTATAGATTCTGTAGGAAAAAAAGCTCTTGAAATGCAAATCATGAAAGACAGCATTGTCGCACAAGTGTTTAATGACAATCAGAAAATTGCGTATATAAATCTAAATAAAGATGAAAATAAAAAAATCAACGGAAATATAAATTTTATCCATTTTCCGATAGAACCGATTTGTACGGTTACACTACCGATTGTAGAACTAAGCGAAGGTAAATTAAACGGTCAATTTTTATTATCCGGTACTATAGACGACCCGCAATTTTCCGGCGAAGTCGCACTTTACCAAGGTAAAGTAAAAATTCCGGACTATTTGCCGCGTCCTATTGTTGCTACATCCGGAATTGTTCGCGGAAACGGAAAGAAACTGTCTGTTGTAAATGTTTGCGGAATGTGCGGTGACGGACTTGTCACAGGTTACGGAGATATTTTATTTTCTAAAAATAAATTCGACCGTTACAGATTTGTTGTAAGCTCAGATACCGTTCCTGCTCATTTTGCCATGTCAATCATTAATGTCGAAGGGAAAGGTTCTCTTAATTCGTTTATATTTGAAGGTGCTCCGAAGAATTTTATATTTGACGGAGATATAGTTGTCGAACAAGCAAACATCGATATAAACACAAATCAATTAGGAACTTCCAAAAAGAAAAAACCAAAAATCGGGTTACCGATTGATGTAAGCTTAAAATTTACAAGCGGCAAAAAAGTAACGGTAAATTATCCGCTTATCAATGCTACATTAGCTGAAAATAATAATATCGCACTTCAATACAGCGACATCGACAAAACTCTCGGACTCGAAGGCGATATAAAATTAAAAAACGGAAAAATAAACTATCTTAATCGTACATTCAAAATAGAAGATGCATCTGTAAATTTTGACGGAACAGGATTTAATCCTTTAATAAATTTAACTTCATATTTCAGTACCAGAGACAAAGACAAAAACAATGTCAAAGTCTATTTATCTATGAATGACAGACTTCTTTCGTTTAAAACACGTTTTTATTCATTCCCTCAACTTTCCGAAAATGAATTAAATCAATTGCTGGGACTACCTGCAACACAAACGTTAGATAATGAAAATGATTTTGCCAGAACTACAAATGATTTGGAATCTATACAAAATACTACAAATTATTTAGGTAACACCTTCTTGTTCAGTCCATTAGAAAACATTGCACGCCGCGGCTTGAATCTGGATACATTTTCACTCAATACAGAGATTTTCGGAAATATATTGTCGTCAAACACCGGACTTATAGATATGTTAGACAATTCAAGCCTTTCAATCGGTAAGTATATATTTGAAGGTTTTTATATTGAATCTATGATGACATTCAATAAAAAAAGTGATACAAATGACAGTATTTTTTTAACGTTGCCAAATGCCAATTATGGATTCAACTTACAATTACAAGTTTTATTAGAATTGCCTTTTGTATCTTTAGGATATTCGGTAAAACCGCGTGATTTGACAAATATGACCGACATGGAACAAACAATTTCTATAGAATCCGGTTTTAAATTTTAATCAAGGATGGATTTTCGTTTATGAAAAAAAAGTATTTGTGTTTTTTATTATTACTGTTTTTATTGCCTTTAACTGCAATGGCTGAAAAATCAGATCTTTCATCTGATGATGTTGAGAATTTTTCATCTGAAGAATATTACGAAGAAGAAGAGTATGAAGAATCTGACGAAGGAAAAATGATTAACAAAGTCATATTCAAAGGTAACAAAAAAGCCAAAAAGAAAGATAT
>JAXJQT010000063.1:0-11060 GCA_036311025.1 Spirochaetota bacterium | reverse complement strand
GTTTATTTAGAAAATTTAGAATTTTAATCAAAAAAAGTCAGTTTTATTTTAGATAATGGGGGGGTAGGAACGATAATAAACGGAGACTTATCTGAAATAGGGGTATGATATGGTGGATCAGGCCGAAGATTTGGTAAAAATGATGGGAGATTCTCGCAGAAATTTTGAGCATAAAACCAGAATTATAACGGTATCCAGCGGAAAAGGTGGAGTAGGAAAGACAAATTTTGCTGTAAATATGGGAATTGCTTTTGCCCAATTGGGAAAGAAAGTTGTTGTCATGGATGCGGATTTAGGACTTGCGAATGTTAATGTTTGTTTAGGAATTATTCCTAAATTTAATCTTTATCAATTAATTAAAAAACAAAAAACAATGGAAGAAATAATTGTTGATACAGATTATGGAATTCAAATTGTTGCAGGTGCTTCCGGATTCTCAAAATTGGCGAATTTGACAGATAAAGAGCGTTCAGATTTTATCAGTGAACTTGATGTTTTGTCGTATGCTGATATTTTGATTATTGATACAGGTGCAGGTGTAAGTCAAAATGTACTTGATTTTATAACTGCAGCAGATGAAGCTATTATTGTGACTACTCCGGAGCCGACAGCGATTACCGATGCTTACGGTATCATAAAAATAATAGCTACAGAAATGGCAACTCAAAATATGGAATTGAAATTGGTAGTCAATCGTGTTTCTTCTATTACGGAAGGAAGAAAGGTTGCAGAACGAGTTATCAATATTGCCGGACAATTTTTGAGTGTAAAAGTAGAAAATTTGGGAATGATTTATGACGATCCGATTGTCGGACAAGCGGCAAAAAAACAAGTTCCGTTTTTACATCTTGATCCTAAAAGTAAAGCTGCCATCAGTTTGAAACATATAGTATCACGCTTGGAAGGAATTGATTTCAAAGAAGGCGGCGGCGGTGTCAGAAAATTTGTAATGAAATTAGTTGGTGCTCAATAGGAAGGATACTGTGAAGCTTATTATAAGTGGAATTTTTTCTGTTATAGGATTACTTTTGATTTTCATTATAAACCTTACTAAAGGTAAGGGTGTTGTAGGTGTATTAGTTGCACCTATTGTTGCTGCACCTATTATTTTTGGAGTGGTTTTTGGTGTATTGATGCTTTTATCAAAAATTTTGAAGATTGATTCGATATTGGCAGAGAAAAGCGAAACTGAGACTAATGATTCTGTAAGTGTTTCCTCGTCGACAACATCGGTAGGTAAAAATGTTAATTTTACTATCAGTGATGATATGGATTCAACGGAAAAAATAGAAACGTCATCGGTAAGTGATGATATGAGTGAAGATAGCGAAAATGATAAGTTGCCGGAAATAAATAGTGATAAAAATTTAGATTTTCCGGATTTGGATGACGGAGAGGTTTCTTCTGATTCTTCGGAGTCTGAAGAACAAGCAACAGCGGATGATGTGGATTCTTATGAAAATTTTAGCATGAAAAAAATTACACCGGGACTTCCGCCGGAAGAAATTATAAAAGATAAAATAGGGGTAGCTGCTACACCTGAAGAAATTGCAAAAGGGATTAAGACAATTTTGAAACGTCAAGGCGGATTATCCGGAGATGATTAAAATAAAAATAAGAGACATAATGTCTCTTTTTTTAAATTTTAAAGGAATATATTAAAATTATTCTGGATTATTAATTGACTTTTAGGTACAATACACAAATATTTTATAATGGAAGATAGGTTTCTATTATTTATTTATCGGAGGGGTATTTTTTAATGGGTAGTTTTGCTGATATTCCAGAGGAAGAACTGTGGATTAATTATAAAAAGACAAGAGATATAAAAATAAGGGACTATCTTATTCAAAAGTATTCCCCTTTAGTTCATTATGTTGTTAGAAAAATTAATCTCGGAAAAACGGGAACTTTAGAAGCTGATGATTTAATAGGTTTTGGTTCTTTCGGATTAATGGATGCAATTGATAAATTTGATCCTGCCAAAAATGTAAAATTTAAAACATATGCCGTTACTCGAATTCGAGGTTCTATTTATGATGAAATGCGTTCTATAGACTGGGTGCCGCGTTCTGTTCGTCAAAAAGCAAAAGCTGTAGAGCAGGCAATTAATGCGGTTGAAGCAAGAACCGGACGAACTGCCGAAGATCAGGAAATAGCAGATGAAATGGGAATTGATATCAGAGAATTTTATACAACTATGACTAAAATTTCCGGAACGACTATGTTGTCTTTGGATAATAATCCTTATCCGGGTACTGATGACAAAATTTCAATGATTGATACGATAGAAAGTCCTTCAAGTATAAATCCCGATGTTTCTGTAGAGCGTGAGGCTGTAAAAGAACTTGTCGTAAAGGGAATTAATGAGTTACCTGAAAAAGAAAAGAAAGTACTTATTTTGTATTATTATGAGGATTTGACTTTAAAGGAAATCGGTGAAGTTTTGAATGTAACCGAATCACGAGTAAGTCAGCTTCATACAAAAGCTATAATTCGATTGCGTGCAAAATTGGCTGAGATAAAAGAAGAAATTTCTTAATATTTCTTGTTTTAATATTTTGAGGTGTATATGGAAAAGCTAAGATTAATGCTTAAAAAAGTCATCGAAGAAGAGGCTAATTTAGAGAGTATTGAGATTGAAAGTGAGTCTTTAGATACTGCTTTAGAAGAGGCTTGTTCAAAACTAAATGTTACTTTATCTGAATTAGATTATGAAATTCTTGAATCTGGAGATAACGGAATTTTTGGTTTTGGAAAGAAGAAGTATAAAATTCGAGTTTATAAAGCAAGAAATACTCTGGATATTCTTGAGATGAGTGAGGCTTCTTCTGTCGGAGATATGGATATTGACTTAGAAGATACACTTCAAAGTAAAGATGGTGAAGCTTTTGTAAGAATTACGGGAGATGGTGTATTGTTGAAGGTTATACCGCCGGTAAAAGATGGTTTGCCGGTGGATATCCAAGAAGTTTGTCAGAAATTGGAATATCGTGGTTTTGATAAATACGATGAGAATACACTTAAAGAAATTATTGATAAAGCAGAAGGTGAATACATTAAAATTGGTAAGATGCCTTTGAATGTTGTTAATGATTCTACTGCCAATGTTCAAATAAGTGAAACTAAAATGCGTGCTTATATCATCATCAGTGCTCCGAGACCGGGCGGTTATGATTTGGATATAGATCAAATTCGCAGTATTTTAAAGAGTCACAATGTTATTCTTGGAATAAAAGAAGATGTCATTGAGAAAATTCTTGATTATCCTGAATATGATACACCGATTTGGATTGCCGAAGGTATAAAAGTCGTAAATGGTGTAGATGCATCGATAACTTATCATTTTAACACATCTAAAAAGAAAGAATTTCATGAGCAAAATAATGGTCAGATTGACTTTAGAAGTATGAATAACATTCAAAATGTTACAGCCGGTCAAATTTTGGCAACAAAGAATTTGGCGACAACCGGAGAACCGGGCAGAACTGTAACAGGTGAGATTATATATAACAAGCCGGGTAAAGACCTTGTATTGCAAGAAGGAAAAAATACAAAAGTTTCAGATGATGGACTTAATATTGTTGCATTGACCAATGGACAAGTAAATTATTCTGCAGGAAAGGTAAATGTAGACGAAGTTTATATTGTTCAGGGAGACGTAAACTTAAAAACCGGTCATATTTCATTCCTTGGTAATGTTATTGTTACCGGAAGTGTCGAAGATAATTTCAATATCACGGCTGAAGGTAATATTGAAATTAAAGGTTCTGTCGGAAAATGTAGACTGGAAGCAAAAGGTAATATTACCGTAAGTCAGGGTATTATGGGTAAAGATGAAGCCTACATCAAAGCGGGTGAATGTCTTTATGCAAAATTTATCCAGCAGGTTAGCAAGGTAGAAGTAGGGGATAGCGTTTATGTTCAGGATGCTATAATGCAGTCTTATGTAGATGCTACAAAGGAAATTTGTTGTGTAGGAAAACGTGCAACAATAGTAGGTGGGGATTTACGAGCCGGAGAGACAATCAAATCCGGAACTATCGGGTCTCAATCGGGAACAGAAACAATTATAGAGGTTGGTATCGATCCTAAGAAACGTCAAGAATTGATGGAAGCTTTGGCAGAACAAGAAGCTGCATACAAAAAGTTGGAAGAGGTTCAAGTAAACTTTAGTGGTCTTCAAAATCTTAAAAAGCAAATGCGAGATAAATTCCCTAAAGAAAAAGAGGAAATTTACAAGAATTTAAGTGAAGAGATTAATCGCTTGAATGATGTTATTGCTAAAATGGAAGTTGTCATCGGGGAATTGAATCAATACCTTGCTATGTTAAAAGGAAAAGGTTCGGTAATTGCGACAAAGATTGTTTATCCTCAAGTAAAGATTTATATCAAGAATTCTATGCTTCCTATAAGAACAGAATATAAGAAGATTCAATTTATTTTAGAACATGAAGAAGTTAATGCTGTTCAATATATAGAAGAAAAGAAAGATGATGAGAAGAAATAGATTATTAGTATAAGGGAATAATTATGGCTGTTAATCCGCTTGATCTTCAAACAAATTTTATGCAAATCAATAGTATTTCAAAGAAAGAAGTTCTTTCTAAAGAGCAAGAAATTCTAAAGCAAGAATATGTGACGGATTTGTTGAAAAAAGAAAGCGAGAAAAATACAGAAAATGTTCGTGAAGCAAAAGATATTGATAAGCTAGAAAGTACAAATGATAGAAATAGGAAAAAGAAAGATTCAGACCATAAAAATAAAGATTCAGAAACAGACGACTTGTCGACAGAAAATGAAAAATCAATGAAGAATAATATTTTGCGAGAAGACGGAGTTGGAATCAAAATCGATACCGTAGGATAATTTTTATATGATATTTTTAAATATTATTATCGTATTCATCAATATTTTTATTTTGACTGTATTGTATTTTGTTTTAAAGCGAAAATTTGACTCTCGATATTTAAATAAAACAGTGTTGGATAATGCAAAAAAAGAGTTAAATAATTTTATGCGAAGTATAAATGATGCGACTCTAAATAATTGCAATGTAATAGAAGCAAAAGTAGAAGATTTGAAAAAAATAATAGAAAAAGCTGATTTGAAAATAAAAGAAATTGAATCTTTGTTGAGAATCGAGTTTAATAAGAATATAGAAAATGTAGCTAATGAAAATGCTTCTTTACCGGCAAGACAGGTTGTTTCTCCTAATAAAATGTTAGCCAATTATAGAAAGAAAAATCAACTTTCAGAAAAAGTAGAGTTGGATACAGAAAAAATAGAGCAATTAAAAAAAGAAATGGAAAAAATGGATTTGTCAGAAAAAATTCGTTTTTTGTATAATAAAAAAATACCGGATGTTGAAATAAAGAAAATATTGGCTCTTCCGTCCGGAGAATTTGAAGTTTTATTTAATGTTATGAACATGGATGATAAATTTTAATTTTTTAAATAATAGAATCCGATAGTGATAATAAATTTGGAGGACTTAAAATGAGTGAAAATGCTTCAGTTATGTCTAATAATGAACGACAGTTGATTCTTTTTGCCTTAGGAAAAGGGAATTATGGAATTCCTATCGAAAATGTATTTGAAATAAAAAAAATGGGAGAGATTACAGTAGTTCCTAAAGCTCCTAAATATATTGAAGGTGTTATTAATCTACGTGGTAATGTTATTCCTGTTATTGATTTGAGAAAGCGTTTTGGTATGGAAAAAATTGAATATACCAAAAAGACAAAAACAATAATTGTAGAAGTTAAAAAAAGACAATTTGGTTTAATAGTTGATTCAGTTGCGGAAGTAGTAACATTGAATCAGTCTCAAATAGAGCTTTCTTTGCCTACGGTTTCAGGATTGAAAGCAGAATTTATTAACGGAATCGGAAAACTTGAGGATAAGTTAATTATTATTCTTGATATCACAAGAATCCTTCAGAGTGAGGAAGATATTGTAATAGAAGAATAGATGGGAATGATGGAGTTTTAGATGGGGAATGAAAAAATTTCTTCGGAAGAATTTCAGAAATTTGCCGAGCTGATTCACCGTATTTCCGGAATTTATCTAAAAGAATCAAAAAAGACTTTACTTTCTAATCGATTGTCAAAACGTGTGAAAGAATTAGGATTAAGGTCTTTTGATGATTACTACAATTATGCGGTTTCTGAAAATAAAGAAGAAATTATTGAAGTTATAAATGGAATTTCTACAAATGAAACTTATTTTTTTCGTCACAACCCGCATTTTACTGCGTTGTTTGATGTGATAATTCCTGAGTTTATTAGCAGAAGTCATTTCCCTTTAAATATATGGTGTGCAGGTTGTTCCTCCGGGGAAGAGCCTTATACCATTGCAATGTTGGCAAAAGAACATGGATATCTAAATCGTAAATATATTAGAATCGATGCTTCCGATATAAATACGGAAGTTTTGAGTCTTGCTGCTCACGGTGTTTATGATGATAAAAAGTTTAGAGAAACAAAATCTGATTATATAAAAAAGTATTTTAAGCGATTGAATGATAAGAATTATCTTATTGATGAAGAAATTCGTCATTCAGTAAATTTCTTTCGATTTAATCTTATTCATGATTTTACCGATAAAAAATATGACATCATTTTTTGTAGGAATGTAATGATTTATTTTGATAGAGAAGACCAAAATAAAGTAGTTGCTAAATTTTTTAATGCTTTAAATCCTGAAGGTTATTTTTTTTTAGGACACGCTGAATCTTTATATTTTATGGATTCTGGTTTTAAGTTTAAAAAAGTTCAGGATGCACCTGTGTATTATAAAGAATGATAAAAGATACCTGTAACGGATAAATTGTTATGAAGGAGATTTTCAACAATGGTAGATATTGATGAAAGAAAAATATTAGAAGCTTTTCTGGAAGAGGTAAAAGAACTTTTAGAGACCTTAAATCAAAGATTGCTGGATCTCGAAAATTCTCCTGAAGATACGGATGTAATAAATGAAATTTTCCGTCTTACCCATTCAATTAAAAGTGAATCAGCCTTAGTCGGATATAAAAAGATTTCTACACTCGCTCATAAGATGGAAGATATTTTTGAACGAGTCAGACGTAATGTTCTTTTAGTAAATACAGAGATAATGGATGCTCTTTTTGCTGCTTTTGACAGAATAATGAAATGTTTGTCAGCTGTTGAAAATGGTGAAAATGAAGAAGATGTTGATATTACGGATGTAGTTAATCCATTATTAGCAATATTAGACGAGGAAGCCGGTTCGACTGCATCTTCTGCGACAACAGTCAAAGCGGCAGATTTACCACAGCCTGGAAAAGATGAAAATCCACAAGGCGACGGTACTGTAATGCATGTAAGTACGAGTACACTAAAGTCTTTGGATGTCGAATTTACAGAAATTGAAAAAAGTCAGATTGAAGATGCGATTGAGAAAGGTGAGAAATTATACAAGGTTCTTTTTCATATAGAAGATGATTGTGATATGAAATATCCGAGAGCGTATCTTGTATTTAATAACTTTGAAAATACAGTTACTGTGTTAAAAACAGTTCCGGATATTGAAAAAGAAACAGACGACGCTAAATTTAGTGAAGTTGCACTTTATGTTTTGGCGGCAGTTCCGGTAGAAGAATTAAAAGAATGTGCCGATGTCGATCAGATTGACCGATTGGATATCAGTGAAATAAGTTTGAACGTTGCTATCGGTGTCGGAGATTTATTGTCGGCAGATGAAATTCAAAAAGCAGAAGAATTAGAGCAAGCTTGGGCTGAAGATTTGGTAAAACAAAAAATGGAAGAACAGCTTGCAGAAGATAACAAACCTCAAACTCCGGCTGCTTCTAAAGCTCCGGCGGCAAAGACTGCGACAAAAGCACCCGGTGCAGGTGAGAAAATAGTTCAGAAACAAACAATTCGTGTAGATACTGAGCGTTTGGATGAATTGATTAATCTTGTAGGGGAATTGATTATCAATCGTTCAAGATTTATGCAGATTTCAGATAAAATTACAGATAGTTCTTCGATTCAAGAATTAAAGGCAGAAATTGAAGATGCAACATCTGAACTTGAAAGAATTTCAGATCAGATGCAGATGAAAATGATGCAAACCCGAATGGTTCCGGTTGGTACTATTTTCTCAAAATTTCCGAGAATGGTTCGAGATTTGGCGAATTCATTGCATAAAAATATACATTTGGAAATTATCGGTGAAAATACTGAAATTGATAAAACTGTAATTGAACATCTGGCAGAGCCGTTGACTCACTTGATTCGTAACAGTGTGGATCATGGAGTTGAATCTCCGGACGAACGTGAGAAAAAAGGTAAAAATCGTGAAGGTCATGTAACATTAAAAGCATATCAAGAAGGTTCTAATATTTATATAGAAGTAGAAGACGACGGAAACGGTTTAAATATTGAAGGAATCAAAAATAAAGCTTTAGAAAACGGAATTGTTACGCCGGCACAATTGGTCGGAATGCCTCCGCAAGAAATTTATGATTTTATTTTTGCACCTGGATTCAGTACAAAGAAAGAAATTAGTTCTGTTTCCGGACGTGGTGTGGGAATGGACGTTGTAAAAACAGAACTTGTAAAAATGCGTGGTCGTATTGATATCTCAACAAAAGTCGGAGAAGGTACAAAATTTACTATAGTTCTGCCGTTGACTACTACGATTGTAGAGGCACTGCTTGTAAATGTTGATGAAAATATTTTTGCGATTCCAATCAGTGTTGTCGAAGAAACATTAAAAATTAATCGTTCTGAAATTAAAGAATTTGATGATTATCAAGTTTATAATTTAAGAAATGAGACTCTTGCCGTTATTCAGCTTTCAGACCTTGTCGGAATGGAACGTGTGAAGAAAGATGATGAAGATGTTTATATTGTAGTTGTTTCTTTTGAAAAGAGACGTATCGGTCTTATAGTTAATAATCTGATGGGAGACCAAGATATAGTTATCAAGGGACTTGATGATGTTTTGAAAAATAATGAAGGTGTTGCCGGTGCTGCGGTATTGGGAGACGGACGTATTGTTTTAGTTCTTGATACAAGTACTTTGGTAAATGCAACGTTGAAAGAAATAAATAAGCTTGCTCATGATTATGATTTAAACGGTGACGGAGTAGATGAAGCATTTACGTTATCAAGTTTGTATGATAATTTGAATCATGCAGAATCTGAGAAAGTAGAACCGGAAGAAAAGGTTGAGCAGAGTACAGAGGCGGAAGTTTCAGAATCAAAGATTAAAAAAACAGATTCTGAGAGTGATGAAGAAAATCTAAAAAAGATAACAGATATGTTTAATGATATTCGTGAATAATGGTAAATTCTTTTGTTAAAGGAGAAAAATAATGGGAGCAAAAATAGTTTTAGCTGATGACCTTTCTTTTATGAGAATGGTTCAGAGAGAGATATTAGAAGAAAAAGGATACACAATCGTTGGGGAAGCCAGTGATGGTATCGAGGCTATTGAGCGTTATGAAACTCTTAGACCGGATGTTATTATTCTTGATATTACAATGCCGAATATGAACGGTCTTGATGCGATGCATAGAATTTTTGAGTTTGACAGAGCTGCAAAAATTATTATTTGTTCAGCATTAGGACAGCAGCAATTGATTGTTGAAGCGATAAAAGCCGGTGTAAAAGATTTTATTGTAAAACCTTTTAAACCGGAAAGAATCTTGTCTGCTATTGAAAAGGCATTGAAATAATTGAGTTCATATGGAAAAAATAAAAGTATTTGTTATTGATGATTCTCCGATTTATCGTGAGGTAATGAAGAATATTATCGAATCTGACCCGGATCTTGAATATGTAGGTTTTGCGGCAAACGGTGCTGTTGCTGTAAAGAAATTAGATTTGTTGAATCCTGACATAATTACTTTGGATATTGAAATGCCGGAAATGAACGGTATAGATACACTTCGGTATATAATGAAAAATAATCCAAAACCGGTGATAATGGTCAGTTCATTTACACGTGACGGAGCAGATATAACATTACAAGCACTTGAGATAGGTGCAGTCGATTATATTCAAAAACCGGAAGATAATGAACTTGAATATAATTTAAATTTCTTGAGATGTGTGTTGCTTGAGAAAATCAAAACATTTGCAAATTTCAAGTTACATAAAAATAAATTTAAAGATGTTGCTAAAGAAGACGGTTTTCCGGTAATCGGAGGTTTGCCGTCTTTTGATATTCCTAAGGTTAGAAATCGTCCGATAGATGCAATTTGTATTGGTTCTTCTACCGGTGGAACCGTGGCTTTGACAGAGATTATTCCAAAATTAAGAAAAGATATCGGTGTGCCTATTTTTGTAGTTCAGCACATGCCGAAAATGTATACGAAAAGTTTCGCCTCTCGTTTGAATTCATTGTCAGAAGTGGAAGTAGTGGAAGGTGAAAACGGCGATTCTGTAGTTCCTAATAAAGTTTATATTGCACCCGGTGGACGGCAAATGCGAGTTTGCGGTGGAAAAATTGTAGTAGATGATTGCGATCCGGAAAATGCACATAAACCGAGTGTAGATGTGTTGTTTCGTTCGATGAAAATAGAATACAGGGATAAGATATTAGCCGTAATTTTGACAGGAATGGGAAGTGATGGTGCTAGCGGTATTGCAGAAATAAAAGATGCAGGTGGAGTTACTGTAGCACAAGATGAAGATTCATGTGTTGTATTTGGAATGCCCGGCAGTGCAATTAAAACCGGTAAAATTGATAGAATTATTCCGTTAAATAAGATTGCTCACTTTATTAATGATGCGGCAGAGTATTTAAAAGGATATTAAATAAAAAATTAAGACTGTCTAATAAATTTATCATATTTATAATCTAACTTTGAAAAGCTGTTTAAAATAGGTTATAAGTTAATGATTGATTTATTAGACAGTCTTTCTTGTTAAAAGATGATGACAAAATAAAAGGGAAAAATGAATAAAACAAATTTTAGTAAAGAACAGTTTGAATGTAATTCAAAGAAACTCCAAGATTTAATCAATGAAAGAAATGATTTCTTTTTTTATTTCTCACCTGATTTTGATTCTGTTTGTTCC
>JAXJQT010000062.1:0-2510 GCA_036311025.1 Spirochaetota bacterium | reverse complement strand
GTCTCATGTACCATATTCGCTTCTATCAACGATGTGGCTTCCAACAACTTTTCTTTATTATTAACAATCTCTTCGTAAGACGGCAATGCTGTCAAACCGTCGCATTCGTCCGCCTTAATTTTTATTACGGTTCCTTCAATTCCTTTTAAGCTCTGCTTTTCTTTAATTCGATTTGCAATTTCGGCCATCGATTTCTCGCCCATTCCGTAACTGATAATATCAGCTTTGCTGTCGAGCAATACTGAATGGCGAATTTTATCTTGAACATAATCATAATGAGCAAAACGGCGTAACGATGCTTCTATTCCGCCGAGTACAATCGGAATATTCTTGTAACGCTGTTTTAAAAATGATGTGTAAACTATCGTAGCACGATCGGGACGTTTTTGATGTCCTTGCGGAAAAAAAGGATTCCCGTCAATTGAATAGGCGTCATCTTTGCGACGACTGCGAGTTCCGGTGTAATTGCTTACGATACTGTCTATGTTTCCGGCAGTAATTCCTACAAAAAGCCGAACATCCGGTAATTTTTTCAAAAGCTCTGCATTTCGATAATCAGGCTGACTCCATATCGCCACACTGTAACCAGCAGATTCCAATACACGTGCAATTATCGCAATACCGAACGACGGGTGGTCTATATAAGCATCACCGGAAACAAGTAAAATATCTACACTGCTTGGGACAAGCTTTCTTTCCGGCAAAAAAAACAGATTTTCCATTTTATAAGGCTACCTTTGTTTATCAATTTCAATATCTTTTTGCGAAACATTTTGCATAGTAAGACATTGTTTTATTTCTTCTTGCAACTCTTGTGAATGCAAAACGCTTTCATGCAATTTGTAGTCATGACGACGAAATTTTTCCAATACAGATTCTTCTTTATTCATAATTATTAGCCTTTTTTACAAAACAACATCACGAATTGATATACTCAATCATCTTGTCACGAATAAGACAAAATGTTTTTCTGCGTTGTTCGTCGTCTTCTTCAAGTGAAGTAAGGCGGATTCCGTTTATTTTCGAATAAAAACTTGTCAAAGGTACGGTAATAATTCCGGTAGCTCCGAGCAAATAATAAACAAAACGTTTGTCATCTGCAATTTTCCCTTTACACAACCGTTCGATTTCTTCCTTTATAGTAGGATTTTCTATAGACAAAGTTTTATTATTTCCCAAAACTCCGTCTTCAAACAATACTGTCATGTAAAAAGCACCGCGTGGCTGTATAAATTTAATTCCTTTTGTATTACCGAAAATCTCTCTTGCCTCATTTGCACGAGCTTCAAATTTATCAACACGCATTTTTAAATGTGCCGGATAATTTTTATGACTCATTACAATCGGGATAGATTTTTGCGGTAAGGTAGTAGAACAAACTTCCAAACGTTTAGCTTTTAATATCGTTTCGATATATTTTGCAAATTGCGGGTCTTTATTTTTATTATAAACTTCCATCCAACCGCATCGAGAACCCGGCCAAGGATATTCTTTACTTATACCTTTAATACTGATTCCGCATGCATTACCGATTACTTGTGCCAACTTAACAGGTTCGCCGTTGGAATAAACAAGTTCATTGTAGATTTCATCACAAATTACGAATAAATCAAGTTCTTCTGCAATTTCACAAATACGTTTGAGGTTTGCTTTAGAAACTGTCGCACCTGTAGGATTGTGCGGATTTATAATCAATATCCCGGCAATAGAGTCGTTGTATTTTGCTTTATTATAAATTTCATCGACATCCGGTTCCCAATTGTTGTTCGGATCGAGTCTGTATGTCAAATGCTCGTATCCGGAATGGGCTGCTTCCGCCGAAGAATGCGAAGAATACGCCGGAGTCGGCCCGATTACACGTGCTTCCCTTTTCAAATGCCCGAAGATTTTTGCAACGGCATCACCTAATCCGTTAAAAAAATAAACATCGTCCGCCGTAATCTGACATCCGTTTAACGCATTGACTTTTGCCGCAAGAAATTCACGAGTTTCAAGAACGCCTTGAGTATTACAATATGCCCAAGTCTCATCGGTATCCATCAATTTCTTTATTTCTTCCTTTATCCAAGGTACGATTTTTTCACCTTTTGCAATAGGGTCACCGATATTTTCGTATGTCAACTTTAAGCCCAATTTTTCGAGCTTTTCTGCAATTACTACAATCTCACGAATTTCGTATGAAAGTGAATCGGCTCCTGCCGGTACAATATCTCTTCTCATAATGGGAACCTCCGGTTTATCAAAGTAGATAAACACTTTATTAAGTAAATCGTTATAATCCAAAATTATTGTGATGTAAAGTTATAAAGAAAAATCAACGGTAAAACACAAATGTTTTTATCACGGTCCCCTATTCCTTGTCGAAATAACATTGAATTCACAACTTCAACGATATTAATCAGCGATCGTTCGTTTACCATAACGTAAGCTTCTTATTTAAAACATAAGAAAAATATCAGTAAAATAACTGTTATTTTGTAGTCAAAATTGACACGTCCTTTGTTTAAAGC
>JAXJQT010000061.1:0-2542 GCA_036311025.1 Spirochaetota bacterium | reverse complement strand
CTGGTCTACACTGCGACTGTCGGCGATTTCAAATTGATTGTCACCTTTGGTTACCTTGTCATCGCTGTGACAACCGATTCCCGTACTTACCGATGCAGAAACTTTTGTCGCCGCAAGTCCCAACACATTATCACGAAACACATCTCGTTCTCTGGTAGAAATAGTAATTGCAGCGTAGGGCATAAAAATTCTGTAAGCCATTATCACTTGCAAAAGCTGTTTTTCATGCACATCCATCGGATTTATCTTGTCGTTATTGACAATCGGACGAAGACGCGGACACGAAAACGAAACTTCTATATGAGGGTATTTTTTTTGAAGAAAATAAGCATGAAGCCCGGTAGCAAATGCGTCACGTCTGAAATCATCAAGCCCCAAAAGTGCAGCAAAAGCCACTCCACGCATTCCTCCGAGAATCGCCCGTTCTTGAGATTCAAAACGATACGCAAAGATTCTCTTTCGCCCGGCAAGGTGCAACTTCTCGTATTTTTCCGGATTGTACGTTTCTTGAAAAACCGTCACGTAATCCACGCCGCATTCATGCAAATATTTGTATTCATCAGAATTAACCGGATAAATCTCTACGCCGACAGTCTTAAAATATTTGCGTGCCATCTTACATGCCTCGCCGATATAATTAATATCTGACATTTTTCTGCTTTCCCCGGTGAGAATCAAAACCTCTTCCAAACCATTTTTTGCGATAGATTGCATTTCCTGTTCTATTTGCTTCATATCAAGCTTTGCACGAAGTATTTTATTGTGAGAATTGAAACCGCAATAAATGCAAAAGTTGTCGCAATAATTTGAGATGTACAACGGAGTAAAAAGATTCACGCTGTTACCGAAATGCTTACGAGTTTCCTGCATGGATTTTTGTGCGATTTGCTCGATAAACTCTTCAGCCGCCGGTGAAAGAAGTGCCGCAAAATCTTGTACACTGCAATTTTCAGCGTTCAATGCAGCTATCACGTCTTTAGCCGTGTATTTGTTGTAATCAAACGTACTTACGGTATTCAATGTTTTTTTCATAATGTCAGAATCCGGCAATGTCTGCATATCCGGCAAATACTGCGTAAAGTCAGTTCGTTCTTTCTGAAGTTGTGCTTTTATTTGTTCATTTAAAATACTTTGGTTTATTTCTGTAGACATTTTTTTTCATTCTCCTGCGACTTAATTTAAAAAACCGGTTAAAGGTGATGAGGCACTGGCTGTATCTATTACACGTCCCAATCCTGCCAAGAACGCCTTTCGTCCGGCATTAATTGCATCGGAAAAAGCTTTCGCCATTGCCGGAATATTTGCAGCCGTAGCGATTGCCGTATTTGCCATGACAGCCGCCGCTCCCATTTCCATTACTTCACAAGCTTGAGACGGACGACCGATTCCGGCATCGACAATCACGGGAAGTGAAATTTCTTCTATCAATATTCTGATAAACTCTTTCGTCATCAAACCTTTGTTCGAACCGATAGGAGCTGCAAGCGGCATTACTGCGGCGGCACCGGCATTTACCAAATCTCTTGCCACGTTCAAATCCGGATACATATAAGGAAGCACCGCAAAACCCTCTTTTGCCAAAATCTCAGTCGCCTTGATTGTTTGAGCATTGTCCGGCAAAAGATATTTTGAATCACGAATCACTTCGATTTTTATAAAATTTCCGCAGCCGATTTCACGAGCAAGCCTAGCTATTCGTACAGCCTCGTCCGCCGTTCTGGCTCCAGATGTGTTGGGCAAAAGAGTCACGCCTTTGGGAATATAATCTAAAATATTTTCATTACTCGCAGTATTTGCACGTCGCAACGCCAATGTGATAATCTCAGCTCCGGCATTTTCAATGGCTGCCTGTATAAGCTCAAGGCTGTATTTGCCTGAACCTAAAATAAATCTTGATGTAAATTCATGTCCTGCAATTATTAACTTATCATTTGTCATAATCGTATTCGTCTCCTTCCTCTAAAATTAATTGAATTACTTTATTTGCCTGATGTCCCGCACAAACACTTACACGAGCAGCCATCAACGGCAAATTGTCTTTGATTTCATTTTGTTCATCACCGCACACATAAAAATTGCGAAAAACTTTACGTGTCTTTATCAAATTTGTATCCGCCCAGCCTGCCATTCCGCTGCCCGAAACAAGTTTTATGTCAGGAAACGCCGAAAGCAACCCATTCACAAGCATTGCTTTTTGAACCGCACTGTCGAACGCCTCGCAAACAATATTTTCATTTGCAAACAATGTCTCCAAATTATCCGGCGTGATTTTTACATTATCAGCCACGACATTCAGATACGGATTGATACTCAAAAGTTTTTCTTTCAAACATTCGGTTTTAGCTCGTCCTATATGCTCCAGATAATATTCCTGCCGATTGAGATTGGACACATCTACATTATCAAAATCGATGATATGCAATGTCCCGACGCAACTTCTGGCAAGCATTACCGCAATATGGGAACCCAGTCCGCCTAATCCGGCAACGGCAATTCTCGCATGATTGAGCTTGTAAAACGCCCGGCTTCCCAAACGTTTTAT
>JAXJQT010000060.1:0-2629 GCA_036311025.1 Spirochaetota bacterium | reverse complement strand
ATTCACAAGCAAACCGTTACCTTCAAAAAGTCCTTGATTATTCAGATTTTCCATAAAATCAGGAATTTTATCACATTCAGTCAAATCAAATTTTAACGCCTCACAAGACACGCCGCATTTTTTTATATCTGCGATTGTCTGTGTCACATCCGACTTATTGTAAAAGAGCAGAATATCATAGCCGCTTTTTGCAAGATTCAATGCAATTTCACGTCCCAGTCGCTTAGCTGCACCGGTAATAAGTGCATATTTTCTTTTCATAATCTTTAGCTTTCCTCTTTTACAAGAATTCCGCCTCGCAATACATAACGTACGTCGCTCATGGCTGCGATTGCCGGTGAATGAGTCACTATTATCAAGGCGTGTCCTTTGTCCTTACTCAAATCAAAAAGCAATTCCACTACACGCTCGGCATTTTTATTATCCAGATTTCCCGTAGGTTCATCGGCAAGTATCAACGGCGGGTCATTCATAAATGCACGGGCAATCGCTACACGCTGTCGCTCGCCGCCCGACATTTTTGACGGATGATGATGCAATCTCTCCCCCAAACCAACCTTTACCAATAGTTCCGTTGCCTTTCGGCGAGCTTCGTTTTTATTGTAATTATTCATCAAAAAAGGAAGCATTACATTTTCTATAGCATCAAACTCTTCCAATAGATAATGCGACTGGAAAATAAAACCGATTTTTTTATTGCGAAGTTCCGACAAAGATGTTTCGTCAAGCTTTGTAATATCTACGCCGTCAATATTTACTTCACCGCTGTCTGTCGTATCAAGTCCGCCGAGAATATGAAGAAGCGTAGATTTTCCCGACCCGCTCTCCCCGGTAATAGACATAGTCTGTCCGGCATCCAAAGACAATTGAACATTATTTAAAATATGCAATGTTTCATTACCGCTTGAAAATGTCTTACAAATATTTTCTGCATATAATAACTTACTCATTTTTTAATACCTCGTTAGGTTTTATATAACCGGCTTTCAATGCCGGAAGCAATGCCGCCAATACCGAAAAAATCAACGTCAATCCGGTTATAAATAAGATTTCATTTATACTGATTGATGTGTAGAGTTTATCAAGATAAAAATCACTTGAAAAAAACTCAATAGCCACAGGTTTCGGAGATTCAAAAAATAAACTACCGACATGATAAATCATCATATTTACGGCTGATAATATTTTGCCGGCTCCGCCGATGACAGCATTTAAATTATAAGACAGCAATACCCCCAATGTTACACCGGGTACAATGCCCAATACAGCCAAATAAAGCCCTAAATACAAAAATAAGCTTGTAATCTGTGCCGGTACAAATCCCGTCGACCGCAAAATCCCGATCTCCTTTTTTTTCTCAAAAACCGTTATGTGAATAGTAGAAAGCAGATTTAATACAGCAACGAACAAAACCAATATTACAATCATCGCAATGATATTACGCTGAAAACGCAATGCCGATAATTCGTTATAATTTTCCTCTTCCCAATTAGTCAGAGCCATATATCCTTGAGATTGATATTTCTCACAAAGATTTGCAGCCTTTTGATAATCATGAAGCTTTAACATCATATTATAAGGCAACTGAGCAAACATTCGCCGTCCTGTTTCTCGTCCGATAAATGCAAGCTGTTCGTCAAGTTCCGACAGTCCGCACGAAAACACTCCGCTTACGGTAAGTCGTCTGATTCGAACGGATGTAGTGTCGTCATCTTCCATAAACGAAACAAACAGTTTATCGCCGACTCCGATTTTCAACTTTTGTGCAGTCTTACCGCTAATCATAATCTCACCGAAGTTTAAAGACTTGTTTCCGTCTGATAACTTGATTTTTTTATCAAAGCCGCTGTCCGCCGTGAAAATATCTTCCGGGAATTCACGCAAAAATGCGACTGCGGTACTTTTTCCGGAATACTGCAAAACCGCATTTGTCTCTCGATACAACGCACTGTATTTTACGTCCTTGTCTTCTGCGAAATGAAGTCGCATTTGTTCCATTTCGGTATAGCCTTTACCCTTCAATGCTTCACGGCGTTTTTCGATACTGCCGGTAATCGGAACATTTTCTTGTCTGCTTCCGTCGTATTGCACATGAAAAGATTTTACTTCAAATGACAACTGCATTACTCCGTGGATATAACCGTTCATAATAGACACGGCACAAATATAAAAAATGATTCCTACTGCAATGGAAGTGATTACCGTTATTGCTGCAGATGAAATCTCGCGATTTTCGCCGGAATAGCGAATATAACGGCGTGCAATAAAATTTTCCAGTCTCATAATCCCTCCTGCAGTATTTTATTCGGTCGCAAACGTGCTGCTTTTGTTACCGGGATATACGCAGACAACAAAGTCAACATCACTATTGAAAAGTACATTACGGTAAGTTCCGGAAAACCGAATTTTACAAGGAAGTCCGTCTGATAATAAATACTTGTATCGTAAATAACAATCGGATTAAAGAGCTCGGCAGGAATTGCAAGTTGTAATGCCGAGTTTATAAAAAATTCTGCTACGGCAAAAATATTGAGTATGTTGTGAGAAATAAAAATTCCTATCAACATTCCGACCGTCGCACCGCCGAAAGCAAGAATCAAACTTTCGAATAAAAAAATCTGTTCTATAT
>JAXJQT010000059.1:0-2335 GCA_036311025.1 Spirochaetota bacterium | reverse complement strand
CCTCTTTGATGTGGTAGTTATTGAGTTTATTCATACTATGAAGTTTTTTTTATTTTGTTGCACTTGATTTTTATATATACCCATGAGCCCATAAGTAAAAAAAGGGACGGAAAAAACATCCGTCCTTTTTGCTTTCTATTTTACCGTACGTACCACACGCAAACCGTAATCATGGTCGCAAAAATGACCATAATTGGAATTCCTAAGGAATACCGGACAAAGGTACACTGTTGCATCCCAGCTGCCGCCACGCAAAGAACGATCATCGTCACTATAACAAGAATCCCAACACCATTCCCACACATTACCGCTCATATCGTAAAGTCCGTAACCGTTAGCTTTCTTTTGTGCTACAGGATGTGTAGTTTTATTGCTGTTACCATAATACCAAGCGACTTCGTCTATATTATCACTGCCGGAATATTTATAGTCGTGTCCGCCACTGGCTGCATATTCCCATTCATTCATTGTAGGCAACCTGAATCCGTCGGCAGACAGATTTTGAGTAATTTTTGCGGTTATTATATTTTTATTATGCGGAGTGTACTTCCACTTTGCAACATCCGTAGTTCCGCCGACTGAATATACCGGCGTGTAGCCGGATTTTACGCTTAGTTTATTACAGAAATATATTGCATCATACCAACTTACACTTTCCACCGGATGATTCTCGCCTTTAATGCTACTTGGATTTTCACCCATAATAAATTCATAAAACCTTTGAGTTATTTCCGTTACTGACATTTCGTATCTTTTTCCCGGGATTCTAACCATTTCGATTGATTCTTCAGCTGTTAATATAAATGTCAGCCATAATGCAATAAACACACATATAATTTTCTTGTAATTCTTCATTTTATCTTCCTTACAAAAAAAGAGCTGCTGCCTCAGGAAAGCTTGAAGAGCAACTCTTTTTATTGTTGTTAATTTTTATTCATGACAGCGACACAATTTTACCACTTTTGAATAAACATCTTCTTGATACATTATGTTCGTTTGAAAAGACTTCTGCGTTTGCGGACAAATAACGTGAACATCTACTTGTTTCATCAACGGAACTCTTATGTCTTTGTTAATGTCATTCGGTAAAATATCACGATAAACATCAATCTTTACTACATGAGCACCGCCGCATTCCGGGCAGTTGTTTAAATGAAATTCTTCAATTGCGTTTTCAATCATATCAATGCCTCTCCTTGTGTTGATAAAAATAACTTTTGATTAAACATTAAATCTAAAATGCACAACGTCGCCGTCTTGCATTACATATTCTTTTCCCTCTACACGCACTTTTCCGTGTTCACGTGCAGCATTTACGGAACCGAATTGCATCAAATCATCATAAGAAACAATTTCGGCACGGATAAAACCTTTTTCAAAGTCTGTGTGAATTTTTCCGGCAGCTTGAGGTGCTTTGGTACCGATAGGAATAGTCCACGCTCTGACTTCTTGTTTTCCGGCTGTCAGGTAACTGAACAAACCTAACAATTTATAAGAAGCTCTGATTAAACGGTCAAGTCCTGATTCTTTAAAGCCCAATTCATCAAGGAACATTCTTTTTTCATCACCCTCAAGCTGTGCAATTTCTTCTTCTACCTTTGCAGATATTATCACCATTTGAGCATTTTCTTTTGCTGCTCGTTCTTCTACAACTTTTATAAATTGATTATTTTCTGCACTGGCTGTAGCGATTTCGCTTTCTCCTACATTTGACGCAAAAATTATCGGCTTTGAAGTAAGTAAAAAATAACCTTTCAACATTTCAAGTTCATCTTCTGCTTCGGTAAAAGTTCTTGCACTTTTCCCTTCCCCCAAATGTGCCGCCAAACGCTTCATCATTTCAAGTTCTTCAGCTAATTTTTTATCTTTGCTGCTTTTTAATAATTTTTCCTGTTTTTCGATACGTTTTTCCATTGCGTCCATATCTGCAAGGATTAGCTCTGTTTCGATAGTATCGATGTCTCGCTCAGGATTTACACCGCCGTCTACGTGAATAACGTCTTTATCCTCAAAACATCGTACTACATGTACAATCGCATCTACTTCTCGAATATGAGCCAAAAATTTATTTCCAAGCCCTTCACCTTTACTTGCACCTTTTACAAGTCCGGCAATATCTACAAATTCTACAAATGCCGGTACAGTTCTGTCTGCCTCATAAAGTTTTACCAAAGCATCCAAACGCTCGTCCGGTACCGCCACAGTCCCCACATTCGGTTCTATTGTACAAAACGGATAATTTGCCGCTTGTGCTCCCGCTTTTGTCAAAGCATTAAACAAAGTACTTTTGCCTACATTCGGCAATCCTACAATTCCTAACTTCATTGTATTATAT
>JAXJQT010000058.1:0-7471 GCA_036311025.1 Spirochaetota bacterium | reverse complement strand
TCCTGATACAGTTCGTTAGAATAACCATATTTTCCTATTAACTGTTTGCTTGCCTTTTCTCCGATTTCATAGAAAGCTTCAATCTGGTCTTTAGGTACTTCGATAAATTTTATACCGCTTTTTCTCAATGCATCTTGTGCGGCTGCATTATCACGACGAACATTATATTTTAATACATCAATTTTTTCTCTGAACAATTTCTCCATCAACTCTTGGTACTCTTTAGGCATAGAGTCAAACATTGCAGCATCTACCATTACGGAACCAACCATAAACGTAATGATAAAATCTGTCGCGTAAGATACACTCGGAGCCCATTGCATTGCAAGAAGAGCATACGGCGGAGAAAATACAGTATCAATTTGACCGGTTTTAAGGCTTGTCAAAATATCAGAAATCTGTACCGGAATCGGAGTAGCTTTTAATTCTTTAAAAAGCATTTCTGAAATTTCGTCATCCGGTAAAATATAAGGCTTTGAAGTTTGCAATCTAGGAATTGTATTTACTTCTTTTTTTGAGTAAATGTAAATCGGACCGGTTTCTGTCCAACACAAAAATTTATATCCGCGTTTTTTAAATTCATCCTCAAAGAATTTTCCTTTCTTTTCTACCAAATAATCGTATTCTTCCTGATTACGCAAAGTCAGAGGGAAACCGATAATTCCGAAATCTTTATAAATAAACTGCATTCCCGTATTAGAAAAAGTCGCACCTTGAATCTGTCCGATTTTCATTTTATCGATTACTGCATCCTGACCGCCCATTATACCGCCGGCATAAATACGAATTCCCACTTCACCGTTTGTTTTTGCCATAAGTTCACGACTTACTTCCATCAATGTCTTATGCCACAAAGACCCCGCCGGTACTTCACTGGCAATTTTATACAACCATTTAGGTTCTTTTTTCTGTTGTCCGAATACTGCTAGCGTAATAAGACAAAAAAATACAGTTGCAATTACTTTTTTCACAATTTTGCTCCTTTGATAGTTATGTTTTATTTTATTTAGAAGAAAACTTCATCAATATGTTCAAGATAAGATTTTGCCTGTTCCTGAGCCATACTGTTCATGATTCTTCCTGTAGGATGACTTTCTAAGTCAAAATTAATTACTTCATTCATTAATTTTTCATAACCTTCGCGATCATACAAAGGTTTATAATAGAATTCAGCATAAAGCACTTTGTACAAAAGATTCTTTCCGCCGGAAATCTCTATTGCCATATCAAGCTCTTTTTTTCCTGTTTCAAAACTTCCGCCGTAAGCTTCCGGATAAACACAATTGTAAAGTCCGAAAATCAAATGCGGCATCCCGTCCATAAATGTATCGTCAAGGTCATAAATACGTTGTGCCAATTCTATGATTCTCGGCAATATCAAAAACAATGACGGATCGCTTAAACCTCCGGAAACTGCACTGGAAATATTTCCGAAAAATCCCCAGAATACATAAGGAATGTCTTTCTTTTTTATAGAAGAAACAAATTTTGTATACGCCTTATTTTTTGCATCATTATCTTCATTATTCATTTGCTCGTATTTTACATACATCGGATAAGTCGCAAGAAGCATATTTCCCCATTTTTCAATCTTTTCTTGAAAAATCTTCTTTCGTTCATCTTCTTTTATAAAAGAAGAATATGATGAAAAAGTTTGAATCCCCGCCATTAAGAAATCTCTGTTTTCGGGATTATTAAAAATCAAACTTTCAATTATCAACAAATAAGCCGGAGCTCCGTCTTCGATAAGACGCATATCTTTTTGCTGCATTACACCGCCGACCAAAGATTCCGTAACACCTTTAATCATAGTTGAACATGAAAATAAAGTCAGCACAACCGCAGAAACAATAAATGTTTTTAATGTTTTTAACATTCTCCATCTCCTTTTAAATATTTCTTTACGCAGACTTAAAATGAAATATGACTATAATTATTTTATTTTCTATTTTCAAGCTTTTATCTCTTTTATATTCAAAGAAAAAACGTTTTTTTATTCAGTTTCCTTCATTGTTGAAGTTTTAAAGAAGTTTTTATTTCGACGAATCAAAAAAATGCACATTCTCCGTTTTTATCTATCCCTACTATGACCGGAAAATCTTTTATTATAAGCTCTCGCACTGCCTCGGCACCCAAATCTTCAAACGCCAAAATTTTTGAAGACGTCACACATTGTGCCAAATACGCACCGGCACCGCCTACAGCTAAAAGATACGGAGCTTTATACTCTTTTACAAGTCTTGTAACATTTGCATCTCTTGTTCCCTTACCGATAGTTGCGGCAACTCCGTTTTGCAATGTCATTTCAAGAAAACCATCCATTCTGTAACTGGATGTCGGTCCGCAACTTCCTATTGCTTTACCGGGCTTTGTCGGAGTCGGCCCCATATAATAAATAACTTTGTCTTTCAATGTAATAGGTAAATCTTCCCCTTGTTCCAAAAGATTTTGTATTCGTTTATGTGCGGCATCTCTGGCAGAGTAAATCGTTCCGCTCAAAAGCAAAGTTGTTCCGGCCTTTTGTTCTCGCAATACTGCAGAATCTGTATCTAAATTAATTTTAATCACAACATTTCCTCTTTACTTTTTTTTAAATTTCAATGCTGGCATGACGAGCTGAATGACAACAATAATTATACGCAAGAGGCAACCCGGCAATATGTGTAGGAGCAGCTAAAATTCTAACCGAAAGTACCGTAGTTCGTCCGCCGACTCCCATCGGACCGATAGAGCTATTATTGATTTTCTCAAGAATCTTTTTTTCCATATCAGCATAAAAAGGATCTTCATGATGTCCGTCTACCGGTAAAAGCAACGCTTTTTTTGCCAAATGAGCCACAGTATCAAATGAACCGCCGATTCCGATACCCACAACTGCCGGCGGACATCCTTTACTGCCGGATGCAATTATTTGACTCGCAACAAAATCTACAATTTCATCTGGCGTAGTCGCCGGAATCATCATTTTTAGACAAGATTGATTTTCCGCTCCGAAACCTTTAGGCATTACGGTCAGTTTTATTTTATCTCCGGCGACTATATCCGTAAAAATAACAGCCGGCAGATTATTACCGGTATTCTTACGACGCAACGGATCTTCCACTACGGATTTTCTCAAAAATCCTTCATCATAAGCCTGTTCTACGCCGGCATTTACGGCATCTTTAAACAGTCCGCCGCAAATATGAACGTCCTGTCCGATTTCCGCAAATACAAACGCCATTCCGGTATCCTGACAAAGCGGGAAATCATTTTCAGCTGCAATCTCGGCGTTTTGTAATAAAATTTCTAACACCTGTTTTGCACTGTCTGTAGTTTCATTTTGCTGTGCAAGCAACAAAGCATTTTTTATATCATCAGGTAAATGATAACTTGCTCGTATAAAAAGTTGCTTTACATTGGAAGTAATCAAAGAAACATCGATTTCCCGCATAAATATCTCCCGTTATTTATTTTTTTCTAAAATCGCAATTTTATCCAATCTATTTTGATGTCTGCCGCCTTCAAAATCCGTAGAAAGAAATGCTTTTACGATAGATTTTGCCAATTCCACGCCGGTAGTACGTCCGCCCATAGCCAACACATTTGCATTGTTGTGTTTGCGTGTCATCTCTGCGGAAAAAGGCTCGCTGCATAATGCACAACGAATCCCGTCAATCTTATTTGCCGCAATTGAGATTCCGATTCCCGTACCGCAAATCAAAATTCCTCTTGCATTTTCATCAACTACTTTTTTACACACTTTTTCTGCATAATCCGGATAATCAACGGAAGACGTATCATAACATCCCAAATCTTCTATTTCTAAAGCCAAATCTTCCTTTATATATTTAAAAATTTCTTGTTTTAACGCAAAACCGCCATGGTCACAACCGATATAAATCATAATTTTAAACTCCTGTGAATGTATTATAAATTAAAGCTGTATTTAAAACATTTATAACCATCCGGTCAAGTATAAAGAAAAGTTGTCATAAATTCATAATTCTGTTTTTCTGTTGTTCATTTATAAAAATGTGTTATTATTCGGTCTTACTTGAAAATTAAAGAGGTGTTAAAATGAGATTCAGAAAAATCGCTTTGATACTTTCAATTGCTGTATTATTCAGCTTCGACGTATCTGCAAAACCAAAAACTGCGAAGTATTACGAGAATATGTATTCTTTTGCAAAAAAAATGAAAGAAAAACGTGATTTAGTAAAAAGAGTATACAAGGATATAGGTGAAGGAGAAGGTGAAAATTATGCACCTCTTATTTCTAAAATAATCGACGAGCAATACAACTACGGAGTGGAACAAGATAAAAATTCATTCAAAGATTATGAAGAATGGATTTATTACACTGCAATGTGTGCGGGGGCATTAAAGCTCAATAACAAAGCAGCACAATTAAAGACAATTTACACATACGTAAAATCACCGATATATTTAGGAACTATCGCCCACGTACTTGCGTTGACCGGGGCAAAAGACGAAGTTTTGCCGTGGTTGAATGAACATTTGCGTGAAATGAACATGATGGTAAGAAAAGGTTCCGGCGGCATCGGATATAAAGAAGAAATTGTAGAAGGGATTCTATTGGGAATGAAAGAATTCAAAGATTTGACATCTTTCGAGCACGTATTTTTTGCCACAGTACCAAATTATTCCGAAAGAATCCGCGAAATAGCTCGTGAAGTTCTTACCGAAATCACAGATAACCCTGCACCGCAAATAGCTACATTTATAAATGCAGAAGATGATTTTTCTATAGTAAGAGAATTACTTGCTTATGCTCACAAAAGTTCTTCTTCAAATGAAGATAAAGAAAAATTATATTTATCAGTTTTAGACCGCTGTCTCGGACAAATGGTAGAAAACAATCAAGAAAATCTGGCTTTTAAACCAAAAGCAGAACAAGATGTTGTTTTTTACTTAGGTGAAATAAAAGCAACTTCTGCGGAAGCTACAAAATTAATCGGTGAAAAATGGAAAGCAGACAACAAAGATAAAAGCGGTGTTTCCGAAGATACAAACGTTAAATTGATAAATATTGAAGCATTGAGAAAAATTGCAACTCCGGAAGCTTCAAAGGTACTATTAGAAAACCTACGTTTCTATTATACAGCAGGAAAAGCCGGTTTCGGTACTGGTTACGGAACTAAAGAAGGAAATAAAATCTTCATTGCAATAATCAGAGCTTTAAGCGAAATAGGTAACAGCGACGAAGACATTATAATGCAATTGGAACTTATCAAAAATGCAGATGAGTTCGGTATGCCGGTAATACATGAAGCCGAAAAAGCATTAGAAAAACTATAAAAACAATAAAAAAACAAAGCCTCGAGTAAAAAATGCAAACTCGGGGCTTTTTTATTACAAAGCAAATAAAATTGATATAACAGCAATTTTCAAAGTATAATCTTTTGAAAACATTAAAAACTAGCCTTAAGTAAATGCTTTGAAATGACGATGTTATTTTGTGATTTATCACACTAAACTACATTAAAATTAAGCGAAATCTTTCGTCGGAAAGAGGTAATTATGAAATTTAGAACAAAACTCCTTTTACTTAATATCTTGAGTATCGTATTACTTGTTTCTTTTATCTATGGAGTTGTCATTATCAATTTGCAGAATTCTTTCCACAGGAATCTTGATAATTTTGAAAAAGAGTTAAAAGATTCAAAAAACACCTCATTGCTTGCAAATCTTGCTTTGGCAGAGCACACATTAAGTGAAATCAACGGTCAAGCAAAGAGTCAAACAAAATTCATTACTGATGAAGATGAAAAGCAAGAGATTGAAGAACGCTTTAAAGAACAAGCTATAAATATTCTTACTCGTGTAAGTCGCGAAAATAAACGAAATTATTTCTTTGCTATCAAATTTGATGAAAACGATAAACCATTTTATGTTTTTCACGGTTTGAAACAAGATTTGAAAGATGAGCCTGTAGATATAACCAAAGCTTATTTACGCAGAATCGTAGAACGACGCCTCAGAGCCGGATTGTCATTAAGAAAAGGTGACAGAATAAGTTATCCAGAAAAAAACATGGCACGTAATAAAGTCGACGATATTCGTGTAGTTGATGTAAAACACTTTCAAGCTTGGGATTGGTTGATTGTTACCGGATATTATCAAAGTGAAGTCGATAATATTATGGGTGAAATGCGTAAAACTATGATGCATGACTTGGTAATGATGATTTTCTGGATTACATTAATTTCGATTGTAGTCGGAGTTGTTATCGGCTTTGTAAATCTTTCATTGATTAAACAAATGCTAAAACCGTTGTTGTCACTTTCTGAACATGCATTGATGGTATCTGAAGGAAAATTGATTCAATTCAAATATCCGTACAACAGAAAAAATCACGATGAAATTGCAAAATTGATTTATAGTTTTAATAAATTAATTCGCAGTTTCACATCAAGTATGCGTAACATTAACGAAGTTTCTACAAGATTGCAGATTTTGGTCAACAACAATAACGAAACAGCTGCAACCTTGTCTAACGTAACAAATATAGAATCAAATTCCGTAAAAGAAATTTCTGCTAATTTGGAAGAATTGCTGACTTCTATTGATAATATTTCAAGAAACGCAATATCCGGAGCAAGTGAATTACATGAGAGTGCAAAATATGCAGAAGACGGATATGCGAAAGTCGACAAAATCAGCCAAAGTATTTATGACGTTTCGACTCACTTCAACGATATAAAAGAGTCGCTGGCATTAATATTCAGTATTTCAGAACAAACAAATTTACTTGCGTTGAATGCATCAATAGAAGCCGTAAAAGCCGGTGATGTAGGTAAAGGTTTTACTGTTGTCGCAGATGAAATCCGAAAATTGGCCGACAAAACTCACATAATCGCAACAAAAATCAATGAAAGCATCGAAAGTAATGAGATATTTATAGAAACGGCACGTCAATTAATGGCAAATTCTCAAGAAACTTTCAAAGTACTTATTGATTCAACAATTTCATCACAAAAATTGATTTCTGATATTGCCGACTCAATGAAAGTTCAAAATGCACGTGGTGAACACATTATGAGTAGTGCTACCACTATCAGCAATGCTTCTAATAATATTGTAGATGTTGTTAGCCAAACAAAACGAACAAACTTAACTATAGAAGATGTTCTTAACAAACTCATCTATACAATGAAAATATTTAAGTTCGAAAACAATGTAGCTAAAGACAAAAATAATCTTGCTGCAATTTTACAAAAGCAAAAAGATAAAAAAGAGACAGAAAACGAAGTCACAGAAGAACAAGAAGAAAGTGATGCAGTTATTTCCCAAGAAGTCTCTCAAGATGAACAAGAAGCTTTAATAAGTGAAGAAAAAAATTAATAGCTTCACACAACCATAAATAAAGACAGCTCTATCTGATGGGCTGTCTTTTTTTATTATCAATATCAGTCTGCCGTCAAAGCTATAGTTTTTTTCTATAGTTTAATATTCGAAAATAGTATTA
>JAXJQT010000057.1:0-1606 GCA_036311025.1 Spirochaetota bacterium | reverse complement strand
TCGAAAACGAATCGATAGCATGAACTGTGGGTGAGTTTGCAACGCAAACGAACGAAATGTTTTCCATTGGAAAACATCAAGTAAATGCGTTATTTTCGTATTAATGTTTACATTCGCTTTCGGTATTTCCTATCGGAAATACTCCATTCGTACACATTTGTGTACTCATCTACCACTCATGTAAACGATTCTTCTTTTCGATTTTCTACGAAAATCTGCAAAGAAAATCAACAAAAACCAAATCCTTGTAATTACGATTTGTTTTTTCTTGTGTCATAATTTTTCCTATCAAATATAAAATTAGGAAACTTCTGTTATTTTTTTCTACAGCTTTGCTGTCTGCAAAAAAACAAAATCTCCATTATATATAAACAAGTTTTTTTCTTTTTTATTGCACGTTTGGTGAAAAAAGTTGAACTTTCCTTGTGAAACGCCATTTAAACGGCATTTCAGATCATTCAGTTCGACGTTGTTTTACCGGTAAAAATGGGGGAAATGGACTTAAAAAATGAGCGAAAAAACTTCTAATCAGAAATCTTTCCGCTTCTTTTTTTATTCAATGTCATCTATGTTTGCACCGCCTAACAATGCTGAAGTTTTAATAGAATTATTAAACTCGAATAATTCTACACAGCAAGTTTTATCAATGTCATTATTTTTGATTACGACAAATGTCTTAGTCGGTGTTTTTTTATCAAGCCACTTTTTATCTACCCAGGAGCCGGAATTTACGTATATTTTATCGCCGCCTGGCGTTTTTACTTTCTTTAATGCCGGACTGTGCGTGTGTCCCATTACCAAAACTTTTTGGCTACAGCCTTGAACCTGCAAATATTCGGCGATTGCCGTATCGTCGAAGTATGACGGAAAAACGCCTGTCAAAAGAGCCTCACGAATGCTTAATTTTACGGGAACGTTGTTTATTTCCTGCCGGGCATTCCATTCCGATGTTTTGTATGTGTTTTTGTAGATGGTTCGCCGGTCATTGAAGTTTCCCCAGAAAGTCGGGATAATGTCGGAATAGCTAAAAGTTTGCTCATGATTGATTAAGTCGCCTGTTTGAATAATTTTTTTGTCCCAGTCGTTTGTGTCAATGCTGTTTGGTTTGTTGTAAAGGATTAACTTCCATGCAGCCAGATATAAATCGTAATCTCTGTATAATGCGTCAAACCATTTTGGTCCTGTGTCACAGTTAAGAAAACCGCGGGATTTATTCATATCACTTGATGAAGCAATTTTTGAAACAATAAATCCCAACGGAATAATAGAGTTTTCGTTTGTATCGATGTTGGAAATGCTGTCGGGAGCATTAAAAAAGTCCAGTCTGTGACCGTGTTCTATTCTGACAAGGTCGTTTTGTGTATTGTAAAATCCCAGCCCTTTAGCATCATTTTTATTTTCGCAGATAATTGTATCCTTGCCGAAGAGTCTGTCGAGTTTGTCTTGATTGATGCTCATGTCATGATTGCCGGGCGTGTAATGAATTTCAATTCCGGTGTTCTTTATTTGTACAAATGCGTTTACTATATCCGTGTTTGCATGGCGGACAGAATCAAGAAATATACTTTCGTTATCATCGGTATTGTCGCCCCAAACTCGTACATTT
>JAXJQT010000056.1:0-1465 GCA_036311025.1 Spirochaetota bacterium | reverse complement strand
TTATTTAATAGACTTACAAAAACTAAAAAGGCAATCATTGATGATACACCCGGAGTGACAAGGGATGTATTGAAACAAGAGTTTTTTATCGGTGAAAAACAAGTTCCGGTTATTTTACAAGATACCGGTGGGCTTACCGATGAGGGCGATATTCTCAATCCTTTGGTTCAAAAAAAGTCGGTAGAGGCATTGAAAACGTCTGACTTGATTCTTTTTATGGTAGAAGCAAAAAATGTTCTTCCTATAGAAGAAGAATTTATCAATATGATAAGAAAATCCGGTAAGCCGGCGATTATCATCATGAACAAAAGTGACAGTCTGGATAAAGATATTTATATTCACGATTTCCATCAATACGGACTGGGAGAGCCGCTTCCTATTTCTGCAGCACACAATCGTAATATCGATGAACTTTTGGAATTGATAGAAGCTAAGTTGCAACTGAATGTTGATGATGAAGATGAAGAGACGGAAGATGCGACAGAGGAAAGCGATGTTGCAGCAGTAGAAAATGACTCTCTGATAAAAATTGCGATTGTAGGAAAACCTAATGTAGGTAAATCATCGTTGTTGAATAAGATTACTCAAAAAGAACGAAGCATAGTTTCTAATATTCCGGGAACGACTCGTGATATTATCGATGAATCGATTACTTATAAAAATCATGAATTCAGATTCCTTGATACTGCGGGAATAAGAAAAAAATCGAAAGTATCTGAGGATATAGAGTATTATTCCGTAAATCGAAGTATAAAAGCTATCAATGACGCCGATATTACTTTGCTTGTAATCGACTCATTGGAAGATGTCAGTGAACAAGATAAAAAAATCACCGATCAGATTGTAAAAAACGGAAAAGGTTTGATTGTGTTGTTCAACAAAATGGATTTGTATGACAACAGTGAAGAAGCAATTAAAAAACGCCGTGAGATATTGGAATTTAAATTTCCGCAAATCAGTTATGCACCGACATTGGCTGTTTCTGCCGTAACGGGTAAAGGAATCGGTTCTTTGCTTGAAAAAATTTTGTTGGTAAAAGGAAATTTAAACAGAAAAATTACCACATCAAAACTTAATGCATTTATTCAAGATGTAGTAAAACGTTATCAGCCATCCAGTAAAAAAGGTGTATTGCGTATTTCCTACGGGGTACAGTCTTCTATCGCTCCGGTAGAATTTATATTTTTCTTGAATAATGTTTCTTTAATCAGTGACAATTACCGCCAGTATATCAGTAATCGTTTAAGAGAATACTTCCATTACGAAGGCGTACCGATTAAGATTATTTATAAGGAAAAGTAAAAGTTCCCAGTTGCATAAAATCTGCTTGTTCCGGCAAAAGAATAAGCAGGTAAACATGAGTCGGCTCTACTGTGATTTTACGCAGAGGCTGACTTTTTTTATTTTTGGCAGGTGAGTCGTTGTTATTTTGCAATGCAAAATAGGAATCGGGAAAATCTTTATA
>JAXJQT010000055.1:0-9499 GCA_036311025.1 Spirochaetota bacterium | reverse complement strand
TCACTACCCTCCAACGGTAACTTCAATTCGGTTACTTTATTTCCGTTAGGTAATTTTCCGTTGACACTTACATCTTCAAGGCGTCCTTCACTAGGAGAAACCGTCGCATTGTAGATATTTGAAAATCCGGTTTGTGTTTCATTTCCGTCAATACTTCCGTTTACGTTATTATCCATTGCCAATGTCACACCGGCAATACGAGGTGCGTTATTTGCCACACTTGTATATAAAGTCTCTTTTGTAAAATTCCCCGCTTTGTCAAACGCCACAAAATGAACATCTACATCGCCGTCAAATATATTTTCGCTGTTCACGGAAACTGTCCATTCATAATTTGCACCGCTTCTGTAAACGCCCTCTACCATTTTGTCTCCGTCGTCATAAGTGATTGTGTTTGTATCACCGTAATAAGTCGTTTTTCCGCTTTCGATAGTCTGATTGTCTATTACCTGTGCTATCGCAAAATATACCGGTGTAGATTGGGTAATTGTCGGGAGTGTCCCAGATACCGTAACTTTATTACTTGAAATGCTGTTTATTCTATAAACAGTCTCGCTTATTTTACACAATCCGCCAGGACGAACATTTTCCGGAATACTGCTTATGTTAATATCGCTGCCCTGCATACTTTCGGCTGTTCCCTCACGCCAATACATTCCGATTGAGTCGTCTTTTAATAATGCATAACGATTGCCTGTTCCTTTTTGTAACATCGGGTCTATTACATAAGTAGTTCCGTTTACGGTTCTGGTAAAGAACATTGCTATTCTTTCAAATCCGCTTTGATTTTTTCCTATAACTCCGGTTTCTTCAAATGTTCCGTTAATAGTATAAATTCCGTTTCTGTTTTCTATCTTTGTTCTGTTTGCTGAATCTGAAGATAATTCTTCTACTGTAAATGTAGGAGCTGTATTGTCATAATTTACAGTGATACTTGCCGTATTAGATGCAGGATTATCGCCGGATTTATCAATCGCTTTCAATATAAAACTGATATTACCGAAGTCCCGTGTTTCCAAAGGAATTTTAAAACTGTGACCGAAATTATCCCCAAATCTCTTTTCTTCTGTCATTTCGATTGTGCCAACATTGCCGGACAATACATCATTTTTAATTTCTGCAATTCCGCTGTCATCTTCCACTGATCCTTCTAAACTCCAGCCTTCTCCGGAAACCCACGTATCTGCTTCGTACGGTTTGCGTTTTAATTCATTACCGTTATTGTCGTATTGTACCAACGTCAATTCTTCGCTTTGTCCGAAAAGAGGTACATTTTTGTCTACTTGAAAAGATACTATTTTGGATAATGTAGATTTTCTGGTATTACTTGTTGCTTTTGCACGAACTCCCACTTTACCTATAAGATTTTTTTCTTTATTTATTGTAAGGCTCCAATTCGTTTTACTTACCGAATCTATCGATGTTTCACTATCTATATTGAATGTATTTCCGTCATAAGACAAATCCATTTGAATATAAACACTTTCTATTTCACCGGTCAAAACTTGAGCTGTTCCGGTAATACGAATTATTCCTCCGAGTATTTCACCCCCTGTAGGATATGAAAAATCTACTGTCGGTTTATCGCCGTTTGGCAACACATTTAGGCATACAGATGTAGCTTTACTTGTATTACCGAAGATATCTGTTGCTTTTACCCAGAAATACAAATCATAATTGTCTTTTTCAAAGTCTTCTATTCCGTAAAGTCTTTTTATTTCATCATTTAATGCATTCTCTTTAAACTTTGCTTCCCATGCTGCAAAGTTATTTCCTTCACTATCTTCTAAATGTTTGTATTCGCCGGAATCCGGTTCTGTTGAGGTTATACTGAATGCGTATTCTACTGATTTTGTTTTATGTGCGTCACCGGTAGAACCTTTTATTAAATTCTCGTTAGATCCATAAATTTCTGCATTGTCACTGTAGTTGGTAATTACTACAGACGGAGCTTCATTATCAATATTTACTTGAAATGTCGTAGCTGTCGGCAAACCGCTGTTGTCGGTAACGCTGGTTTTGAATGTCAAATAACTGTTATTTACGCTTGAAATATCAACTTTATATACGAAATACTCATACTCATTGATGCTCTTATGACTTACAGGAGAGATTTTATCTGATAAATTTATTGTAGAACATTCCAATTTTGTTTTATCGATATCTATTCCGTTGGCATCCGTAGCTCCGAACAAGATATAAATTGTTTTTTCGTCACCGCCGAAAACTTTATCTATAAAAGCTGAATCCCAATCTGTTTCACTTATATTGCCGTCAAAATCAGATTTCCCGTTTTTGTTGTAATAAATACTTGTCAAACTTGGGTTATTTGTATCTACCCTTACTTTAAATCCTGTATCATCGACATTCGTATATCCGAATTCGGATCCGGTTGAATCTACAATTTTAGGCGTTTCCAAGATATTTGAAACTTTAGATATAAATTCTGTATTTTTTCCGTCAACTACTTTGAAGTAAAGTTCTTTCCCCCCGTCGGTTTTAAAATTGTGCATCCATGAACCGTCGTGGTAACAGTTTTCACTCCAGCTTGTTCCGCCGTCTTCTGATATATAAAATTCTGAAATCCCGCCGTCATCATCAGAAACCGTTCCGTATATTGACGATACTTTACACCAACTTTCTGCATTCGATTGCAACGGTAAATTTTGACATCTGATTATAGGTCTGTCACCGTCTTGGTCTATTTTTATATCGTGAGTCATAACTCCGATATTTCCGAGAATATCCATAGCTGCTATTTGTACCTTATAATCTTTAATAGACGCTGAATTGTTAATCAATGTCGATACATATTCGTGTCCCCAGGAAATCCCGTCATTTTCTATTTTTTTCCATTTGTTTAAAGTCGGCTCGTCGCTAAGATTATTATTAATATCTGCAAGCGTAATATTTTGTACCGCTGAATCTTTCATATAACCGATATAAATATCTCCTACACCGGCTCCTCGGTCGTTGCAGCTACCTAATATCTCAAAAGTTTTATTCACAGAAACTTTTGATAGCGGTGATGTAACTTTTAATGAAACGCCTTCGTTATCTATCGAAATTTTATCTTTTACCGTTGCAGATATAGCCTGTCCGTCTTGACATCTTACTTCTACAGTGATTGTTTCTGTATTATTTTCTACAAATAATCTTGAATCAAACTCAAGTTCGATGTCATCACGTTCAGCTTCATTTTCTGAGAATTTATATTTATGCCAGCCGCCTAAATTGCCTGACGGAATAAAAACAAAATTTTCCGCAGGTTCTGCCGTGTGATCTACTTCGCTACTATTAGTATCTGTGTCTGATGCTGTTATTCTGTAATACATGTACTCCAATTTACTTTCACCGCCGGCTGCAGCTCCTACCATTATTTTTACATTCCCGCTGTAGTAGCCGTTACCAAAACTTCCTCCGTTTCCTACTTTGGATGAAATTGATTTGATAAATGCCGAATCCGGAGATGTTACCGTAATTTCCAGCGTATACAATTTGCTCTCGGTTCCGTAGATATCTTCAGCTAACATATACAAATGATACATACCGATACCGCTTATATCTTTCAACATCCAATCCTGTCGAGTATATTGCTTTACATTTGCCAGCTCATGCACATTTTTATCATTAGGTGCATCAAACATTTCTTTTGCATTATTAAATTCATCTTTCTCTAAAATATATCTTACTCTACCTATTGCATCATCATCTATTAGCAAGCCTTTGAGCATTGTACCCGGATAGATTGTTGTACCGCTTTCGATATTAAATGTAATTCGCGGTCTGTCAGCTTCTTGCAAGATTTTAAAATAATACTCGCCGTTTTCTTCAGCTCCCCAACTTTTGCTGTTGCCGGCTGCGTCATACGATGTGGTTTTTAAGACATAATTGCCGTTATCAAATTTTGTAGTATCCAATTTTATCGTAAAGTTTCCCGGGATTCCGGAATATTCGCCATTTATAAATGCCGATTCTTTATCCCCGGCGGCAACTACAAATAATTTTCCATTTTCGTCCGCAGTTAATGTCATTTGCAACACACTCTTTCCTGCCATGTTACAAATATTCAATACGGTTTTGTCGATTTTATAATTGTCCGCTACAGTCCCTTTCAGCAGAATTACCCCGTTTTGATAAGCAGAAATGTCATTTTCATTTATCGCATCTATATCATCTGTCAAATTCTCAATTTCTGCTTTATTTTTCAACAAAGGTGATGTAATTGCCAATGCATTCGGTTCTTCATTATCTACAATAAAATAGATAGTTCCCTGTCCCTCATTTCCTGCATCATCTGTAGCTGTCACTTGCAGCGTCACATCGCCGGAAATATTACCCAATTTTGATACTTCTATTTGTGCCGTGTAGTTGTTCCCTTCTTTCTTTATATTCAAAGGTTCTGATTTTTGCGTTCCCGTCAAATATGTAGCACCTATTATTTCTCTTTGTGTTCCGTCATCAAAACTTTTAGGCGTTATGCGTACATTCAAAATCTTAGATTTTGTCACATAATTTCCGCTTTTTTCCACTCCGCCCGCAGCGTCGACAAATGCTATTTCCGGCTTGTTCTTGTCTCCTTTGAGCGTAATTATCTGACTTGCTTCATTTCCTACCGCATCTTTAGCTGTTATAGTAAACTCACGGTCTGACCATCCGCCGAACTCTGCCGGTAAAATCTCTCTTGACGTAAAGGATCTTACAGTTTTCCCGTCTACTTTTTTCGAATCTCCGAGACTACAAATAACATCTTCTTTCCATGACGAAGACTCGACAGTTTTTATTGTCACCGAAACTACGTCTACATTGTCCGATACCGTTCCGGTAAAAACATTTGTTGCCTCTACATTTGAATTATTAGCCGGACTTATAGCTCCGACAAATGCCGGTCGTTCACTGTCCCCATAAACTGTTATGGCATCCTCGCCGTAATTTTTGTCCTTATCTTCTGCCGTAAAAGTCAACGATAATGTTTTATATGCCGGATAATCTGACGGAACAAAATCCCATTCAAATCTGTATTTAGTTACAATCTGTCCGGTCGACAATTCAAATTTTGAATCTACCTCAATGATTTTCATGTGATTGTCCGACATTGACGTATCATAAATAAGAATCTTTTTCTTTTCTTTTTCATCAAATGTCATTGCTACATTTATTTTGTTCACTTCTACATTGTCATAAAAATAACCGGTAATTTTTGCATTATCGACAATCGTACTTCCTCGAAATTTAGAATCCAATACAATTACAGGGTCTTCTTCACTGGCTACGGAAAAATATGAAGCATAAGTATCTGCATAAGGAGCCGACACGGATACGCCGTTAATATCTACAGGAACTGCGTAGATTTTGTAATTACCGGCTTTCGACGGAATTTTTAAACTCCAGTTTACCAACCGCACACCTTTTTCAAAATCTACTATTTTTTTGATGATATAAGACGCCTCGTTAATATCGCTTCCCCAATCAGTATACGGCGTATCCGGATCACTTTCTGTTTCCGGAACAATCTTTATCCACACTTCACGTATTCCGTCGTCATCAAAACAATTGCCGGCAATTTCGTTGCCTGCGTTTAGTTTACGTCCCTCAAAGGAAATAAAATTATTTTTCGGAATATCAGCTGTCTGATCAATGTATATCCAGCTTTTATCTACAAATTGACTTTTTTTGTTGCCGGCTTCGTCTTCCGTTACAACTTCCAGTGCATACCAACCTTCTGTCGAACAGATTTTTTTTGAATCCAACACAAACTCCCATGATTGAGAGTTACCGCCGACAGAGCCCAAGGTTTCCTCGTTTACACCTTCAGATGTTCCGTCTCGATAGATTGTCGGTGTCACGGCAATCAAAGTCTTTTTTGTTGTATCGTAAATATTGATATATGTAGACTTTACGCTGTAGTTATCATCAACGTAACCTTTAATAGTAAACTCGCCGTTTACAAAGCTGTCCACTCGCTCAAATTTGTTTAAATTATAATCTTCTTTAAAACTCAAAACGTCATTTTCATATCTGCGTTTTTCATCATCACTAAAGCGAGTTTCCGGTTTGTTTATTGTCACTTCCGGTAAATCAGTATCTATATATAAAAAGATGTGTTCTACCATTGAATTGCCGGCTGCATCGCAACAAGTCAATGTAAACGTCACTTTCAAACCGCTTCGCCAAAGGTTGAGTCCTCGTTCCAACTCGTCCGCTTCAAAAGTCACACTCCAACTTCCCTCTCGAACAGAATGCAAATTTACATTCTTAGTCACTGTAGATGTCACACCGGCAATTCCGGCTTGTGCATTGATTCTGGTAACACCTACATTGTCCGAGCATTTACCGCTTATTGTAATATCTGATTTGTTTATATAAATTCCGTTTTCCGGTGATGTAACGCTTACTTCCGGAGCTTGACTGTCGAGTGCTTGCCCGACACCGATCAGCATATTCACACTCTGATCACAACTTGTAGTAAGCAAGAAAAATATACAAATAAAGAAAATTATCAGTTTATTCATTCTTTTTTCTCCTTTTGGAATAAGGCGTAAACGGAAAAATTAAAACACCTTACCCGTTTTTTTCGTCATTTATATTTATAAAATAAAATAGACCTTGTTTTCAGAGATGAAAAATAAATGAATACTTTAACTTTATGTTAGCTATAAACTTACGTTGATAATTTCAGAGCATTTTGTTTGCCAACTTTATTATGAAGACATAAAAAAAGGCAGTACTAAAAGCACTGCCTTGTAAGCACAATCTATAGTGTGAAGAATTATCTTTCAACCTTGTTCAAAGTTCTCAAACATCTCATACAAATTTTTACTTTTCTCATTTCTCCGTCAACATTAAGAGATTTATCTACTAAATTTGCTTTAAATGTTCTTTTTGTTCTTACACCAATTTTAGAACCTGTACCGCCTTTCTTTTTGCACAAACCTTTTCTTGGTACATTATATCCAACGCCGGTTCCTTTTCCACATACTTCACAACATCTTCCCATTGTTAATTGTCCTCCACTTTATGTAAACCGATAAATCGGCATATATTTTCTGCTTCCTTTCCTATCTTTCACGCTTGGATAAGTTGCCTGGAACATATAATCTTTTTTTTATTTTCTGTCAACTTGTTTTATATATTTGCACATTATGCAAATAAATCTGTCGACTTCAACCACTCAGCAAGTGCTGTTGCCTCTTTATCCAATTCTCTGTCGTCCTCTACAAAAGCACTGATTTTACGAACTTCATCATGAACTTTTTTAGTAAAAGGAGCAAAATCATCTTTTCCGGCTAAATCTACAGCTTGCATTGCTGCCAAAAGATGTGTAGCAAATTGCAAATAAACAAGTTCAATTTGTTCTGCCCATTTACGAGCACTGATTGTTCCCATAGAAACTTTGTCCTGATTTAATGCTTCTGTCGGTTGACTTGTCAAACTGACAGGGAAACAGTAACTCATTACTTCACCGCGGATAGCACTGATTGTAATTTGTGCAGCTTTAAATCCCAGACGAAGCCCCGCACGCGGATGATCTTCCGGTGTAAACGGAATTAAATTTTCAGTTAAACCGTTGAATTTTCCGTCAATGATAACTTCGGCTTGTTTATCTGAAAGGTCAGAAATATTTGCCAATGCCGTACGCATGTAATCACAAGCAGCACAAATGTGTCCGCCATAAAAATTTCCCGTATTATAAAGGCGACCGGCTTCAATATCAACCAAAGGATTGTCATTTGCAGAATTCAATTCCTCTGTAATCCAATTACGTGCGATTTGCAAAGTATCACGATAAACACCTGTAATTTGCGGAGCACAACGAATAGAATATCGGTCTTGAATTTTATTTTGCTGAGCTACAAAGCCTTTTCCGTCCATTTTTTCTATTTGATTATTCAAAAAGTCTTCATAACGAAAAACACGTTTTGAATCTTTAATAATATTATAAACATAAGCTGCACTTTCACATTGACCGCTATGATTTTTGATTTCACTGACTTTTGCAACAAAAGGAGTATCTTTTCCGCGAGTAATTTCTGATGTAACAGCAGTTAAAAAATCTGAGATTTTCGCAAGACGTTCCGCTTTTTTCCAAGCTAAAGATGCAACTGCCGTCATAACAGAAGTTCCGTTCATAATTGCAAGACCTTCTTTGGCTTCAATCGGAAGCGGTTCAATTCCTTCAGCCTTAAATGCTTCCATTGTCGGAACAATCTTACCTTTATAATAAACCTCACGCTGCCCCATAATTACAGCACCAAGATAACTTAAAGGAGTCAAATCTCCGGAAGCTCCGACGGACCCTAGTTGCGGAATCACCGGAACAATATCTTTATTTAATAGAGTAAGCATCATTTTCGCAAGTTGCGGTCTGATTGCCGAATGTCCGCCTTTTACATTCCCGTTTAAGCGACAAAGAACTACGGCACGAGCAGTTTCGTGATCGAATTTCGGTCCAAGACCTATTCCGTGATAAGTACAAATTACACGTTGTAACTCTCCGGCTTTATCTACACTGATTTGATTATGACAAGAATCTCCAAAGTCAGTTGTTACACCGTAAGTCGGAACGCCGGTTGCAATATAATCTTCCAGGAACTTTCGTGATTTCTCTATTGTTTCCCAAAATTGTTTATCATCAGGGAGTTGAACTTCTTTGTTTCTATATGCAACATCGCACACATCCTCAATTTTAAGATTCTCTCCATTAACCGTTATTGCACTCATCTTCATATCCTTAAATATTTTTCAACGTAACTTTAGCATAAAAAAATATTTATTCGTATAAGTAAGACATTTTTTATACAAATATTTTTTCTAGATAATTTTCGCATTAAGATTTCTTAAAAAAATACGATAGTTTCTTATGATTGTCTTTTAATATGGGAGGAAAACATGATAAGAGGAATTCATACAAGTGCTGCCGGCATGTCTGTAATGCAAGGTAAAATGGATATAATTTCTAATAATATGGCAAATGTAGATCTTTCGGCATACAAAAAAGATGTTGCCGTAATGAAAGCATTTCCTGATATACAAATTCGCAGATGCAGCGATGATGGCTTGATGGCGTTTCCTTTAGGAAGTTACGATACAATGCCTGTAGTCGGAAAACTCGGAACCGGTGTAGAATTAAATGAAAATTTCACAATATGGGAACAAGGAAATTTAAAAGAAACAAATAACGATTTTGATTTTGCCCTTGACGGTAAGGGATTCATGACAATCGAGACAGAACGCGGGGAACGCTACACTCGTAACGGAGCTTTTACCTTGGACAAAGATGGTTATCTGGTTACAAAAGAAGGTTACAAAGTTCTTTCTGAAACCGGATATATACAGATAAAAGAAAATAATTTTGCTATCGATAAAGAAGGAAATATTTACGTAAACAAAGAATACGAAAATGATCCAAATCGTTTAGTAAAAAGAGATGAAAACGAATGGAAAGAAAGAGAGTTAGTAGGAACTTTAAAAATCGTAAGATTTCCGAGAGAGAGAGAAC
>JAXJQT010000054.1:0-1330 GCA_036311025.1 Spirochaetota bacterium | reverse complement strand
ATTTATTTGAAACGTCTGAAAAAAAACTCGTTAATTTATTTTCCGTTGGAAGAAAATGCCGGGTTTGATTTTTTATTCAAAATTGCAGATTATAACAAGATTTCGATTATTTCAGATTTGGCTGATTTGAAAAATGAATTGAGTAATAAAGAATATGTTTTTACTGTTTTTGATACTCCTAATAAAGCATTGCTACCTTCATTTGAAGAAATAAATTCAATTTTTAATTCATATGATTGTCATGACTCTATAGAAATAGATCATCATTTTGGTAATGATAGTGAACAAATTTATTCATCATCAATTTCATTGTTCAAATGTGCAAATTCATGTTGTGATATTATTGCAGATTTTTTTCTGCTGTGTGGCGGAGAAAATGTTTGGGATGAATATTTTCCTCGTAATATAGTTTTGACATTGTTGACCGGAATATGTTCGGATACACAATTGGGGAAATTTTGTTCGGTTGTTGGAGATAATGATTGGTTCAAAATATTATCACAACGTTTAGAAGAATTGACGTGGAGTGATTCCGGCAATTTTAAGACACCTCATGAAATATTTGATTTCATTACAAATAAAAGTGAAGCAAAAACTATTGTAATTGAAAAAGTAATGAAAGAAGTTAAGATAAAAAATGGTTTGGGACTGCTGATTTTTCCTAAGGTAGATAAAGATGAAAATCTTTTAGAGGGTGAAAAGTTTTGTTCATTGGAAGATGTTTCTGATGATTTAGTGAACTTATTGCCGCAAAAAGCAGGGAAAGTAGGGATATTTATATTCTTTGACAGCAAAAAAGAAAAATATATGATTAAAATTCGCAGATCTACTTTTTTTCAAGATTTGGACCTTAGATGTTTAGATGTTTTGATAATGGATTTATTTGCAGACGATTTTTGCGGAGGCGGCGGTCATCCGGGAGCTGTAAGCTTTAGAATTTCAGATAAAATAAAATATGACGACTTTTTAGTTAAAATTGACGAATTATTTTCTATAATATCAAATAAATATTTTGTTGATTAAAAGACGGAGGTGGTTATGTTGACAAAAGAAGAATTTTTGCGAGAGATTCCTAAAACGGATCTTCATGTACATCTTGACGGTTCTTTGCGACTTTCTACATTGATTGATTTGGCAAAAGAAAAAAATGTAACATTACCGTCTTATACAGAAGAAGGAATGCGTGAACTTGTATTTAAAGATAAATATGAGTCATTAGATGATTATTTAAAGGGCTTTTCTTATACCGGAGCCGTTATGAATACGGCAGAGTCATTGGAACGTATTGCTTATGAATTTGCGTTTGATAATTTTCAAGAAGGTGTGAGAT
>JAXJQT010000053.1:0-3166 GCA_036311025.1 Spirochaetota bacterium | reverse complement strand
GTCTGACAGACCTGTTCTAACATAGAAAAATCAACTTCTGTCACAAAACCGTTTCTTTCAAAAAGCGGAATAAATGAATCCGGCGGAATAAGCCCTTTGCCCGGATGAATCCAACGCACCAACGCTTCGGCTCCGGCAATAGTTTGCGTTTTCAAAGAATACTTCGGTTGCAAATAAAAAACAAAATCGCCATGATTTAATGCCTCATACATTTCGCTTTCAATCTCTTTTTCATGCAAGATGCGCTCAATCATTCGCTCTTGATAAAATGTATAAAACATCTCCAACGGCATACTTTTTATAGATTGACGAGCCAAACTTGCTTTATCGATAAATTGATTTACATGAGAAATAATGTTTACACTTTGCGACTTTTCGCTGCAAATTATCTCTATAGACTTGCTGTCTATTTTGCAAATCCCCATTCTGACCGCAATATCATAACGATAATCAGATTTATTTTTATAATCTTCTATATCGTTCTTGATTTCTTTCAATCGCAAAATAAGCTCATCCTCATTTTGATAATGCATAAGAATTACAAAATAATCTCCGTTGAGACGTGAAAAGATTTCGTTATCATGCAACGCATGTTTCAACACATTACTTATATACCCTAGTAAATGATTACCGATTTTGTACCCGTAGTGTTCATTAAACACTTTAAATTTATCAACATCAAAATGAATCAAAACATAATTTGCATCTTTTCTTCCGGTAAGGACTGTTCGAAAATCCTGTGTAAAGCTTGAAAAATTTCGATGTCCGGTAATCATATCGTGATAAGCCAAATAACGCAGCCCTTGTTTTTCCGAGTGATTTGACAACACCAGCAAAACTACCAATATAATAGAAAGAATCCCGATAACAAATAAAACTTCCTGTCCGGTCTTGAGCAGATTCAAAACACCTTGAGTAACAGCCTCATTACGAATCGTCACTCCGATAAAATATTGCGTATCTTTTAACGGCTGATAAATACAATGAATTTTTCTTTTTTCAAGACGCAACGTAAACATCCCGTCCTGATTAGCTTCTATATTCGAAGTCAGTCTATCAAAAACTTCTTTGTTTCTGACATCTTCACGTATAAACATTTCTTTAATCTTAGGAAATGCTCCGTATCTCTTTTCTATTTCAGTCGGTACCATTACGTTGTTTTTGTCTAAAATAAAAAACACATTCACATCTTTTTCAAAAATCGGAAAAGAAAAAGTCTCACGATACAAATCCGGTGAACTGACAGTAAACACAATGCCTTTCAAAAGCCCGTTGGAATAATAGCACGGCGAACTGTAAAGGATGAAAGACGTGTCTTTTAATTCTTGCGGTAAATACTCTGACATTACGGGAAGTTTTATCGTAAAAATACTGCTGCCGCTTTTCATCATCTTAGAAAAAACAGCTCGCTGTTCTTCTGTCACTTCAAAAGTTCCGTTGTGATTTTCATAAACAAAACAACCTTTTTCATTCGGTCGTACAAACCCAGTCAGTAAAAAACCATTAACAAACTTGCTGTTTTTCATTTTTTTAACAGTTGTTTCCGGTGCGGCCCCTTTGTATTCCAATTCATCGATATATTCTGCAAGTTCTTCTGTACGACGTAAATCATTTGTCAATCGAGAATAAAGCATATTAGAACAATATTGAGTCGTTTCATTAATAAAACTTTGCGTTTCTCTTTCTAAAGCTCGCCCTATCAAAATTTTGAAAGAAAGCAAAAACAAAACAATACTTGTTACAAGAAGTAAGATAACAGCAAATTGCTTGATTTTTCCTGAAGTCAATTTTTCCTCCGAGTTCTAATAATATTCTACCAACTGGTCATTTTCATCATAAGTATCTACTCTGATTTTGTTTCCGTTCTCATCATAGACATATTTTAAATATCCGGTCTTTTTTCCGTCTTTATCAAATTGGTCTACCTGTGAAAGTTTTCCGTCTTTTCGGTAATACTCAATACTGTAGTCTCCGTTCTCTTCTACTTTCTTTTTTTGTAACTCTTTTGCTAAAGCTTCTTCTAATGCCTTTTGTTTTTCTCGTTCCAATGCTTTTTGTCGCTCTCGTTCTTTTTTCAAACGCTGTTGTTCTGCTTTTTTACGTTCCTGCTCAAGTTTTTTTTGTCTGCGTAGTTCAGCCTGACGCTTTTGTTTTTTTATTTTTTCTTGGCGTAAACGTTCTTTTTCCTGTTGTTTTTCCAACGCTTCCTTTTCCGCTTGCAAACGTTTGGCTTCTTCTTCTGCCAGCAATGCATTTTGATTTTCCTTTTCTACATATTCACGCTTTTCTGCAGACTGTTTTGTAAGCTTTTTCAACAACTGTATATCAATAATCTCTTCTTTCTTTGTTTCAACGTCTGCTTCTTCCGTTTGCTTATCTGCAAAAGTCGTTCCAATATTTTCATTTAATTCCAAAATACTTTCAAAACTCTCGTCATGAAGCAGTTTATTATTTTCGATTGCCAACGCATTGATTTCTTCCCTGTCTGTTCTGTTTGCCGACATTACAAGAATACGACGATTGGCATTTTTTGCGACTTCATATCGATAATACTCCAAAATCATCTCTTGGTAAGTTTCTATCGCCTTCGACTTTTCACCGGTTTCTTCCAGCAATCGCCCTCTGTAATACGCAATCTTAGCCTGTGCCTCTTCGTCTGTCTCAGATTCTTCCAATCTGTCCAACATTACTTGAGCATTTTGAAACGAATTAAGCTGAACCAGTTTTACGACAGTCTCGATGTCGTCACCGTTTGCATTATTTATAAGATGTTCTGCTTTTTGTTTAAAATCGGTGATATACATCAACAAAATCGCAGCAGTCGCAGCAATTTCCTCATTACGATTTTCATTGATAATACGTGAAAGTTTTTTTACCGCATTGTCATGTTCGCCCAAAAGAGACAGACAATATCCTTCATGCAACAAAACCGGCGATTGCTTTTTTTGCTCATCAAAAGAAGTATAAATCTCTTGAGCATCTCGAAATCGTCTGTTGTTTTCATGATACAGAGCAAGTGACAATGCTGCATTGTTTTCTTTTTGTTCCTTTGTCAATGTCAACTGAGGTTTTCCCAGTAAACAACGCAAACCGTTTATCGCCGGCATTGACATATAATCAAATACGCCGATTCGTCTTTCCGGTTGCTCTTGCTGAGTCAAAATAC
>JAXJQT010000052.1:0-1867 GCA_036311025.1 Spirochaetota bacterium | reverse complement strand
TAACAAGTGTAACGATTCCTAATAACGTAACTTCTATAGGAGACGGAGCATTTAGCAGTTGTGCTAATTTAGAAAAGATTATTATCTCTGATAGTATAACTTCCATAGGAAATTTTACATTTAATGGTTGTAGAAGTTTGATAAATATTATGATTCCTGACGCGGTAACTTCCATTGGAGACGGTGCTTTTATGGGATGTACTAATCTAGTAAGTGTCACACTTTCTGACAATATGGTTTCTATTGGTAATGCTGTATTCAGTCTTTGCAGTAGCTTAAGAAATATAATAATACCTGACAACGTGATATCCATCGGAGATAGTGCTTTTTCAGGATGTACTAATCTAATAATAAAAGTAAGTGAAAATAATAAAAATTATATGGTTTCAGAAGGTTGCCTTTATGGAAAAGATATATCAACTTTGATGTTTGCTGAAAAAAATGTCACAACGATAACAATACCGGATTCTATTACGTCTATTGCAGATTCGGCTTTCAGCAATTGCAGTGACCTAACAACAGTTACAATTCCAAACTCTGTGACAAAAATCGGTATTAGTACATTTTTTGGTTGTGATAATTTGAAAACAGTAAACTACAAAGGTACACCAGAACAATGGGAAGAAATAGACATCAATGTTAATAATGAAAAATTAACAGGTACAATTATAAATTATAATTATACCGGTGAGTAAAACGGTGTAAAAAGGAGGCAAAAAAACTTTCTAATCGAAAGTTTTTCGCCTCCTTTTTTATATGCTTTTACATTTTTTCTATTTCTTCCGGTGACAAGCCGGTAACAGATGCGATTTGGTCTTGTGACAGACCTATGGATAATAAGTTTTTTGCAGTTTCAACAGCTTTTTGATGTGCTCCTTGAGTAATACCTTGCGACAGTCCGATAGAAATGCCTTCATTGCGACCTTGTGATATACCTTGTGACAGTCCTTGCATAACACCGTCATCAAATGCTTCTCTTCGCTGAACGGCAATGTCTGTGTCATAATCATATTCTGCCAATAACATATTTTGCACCTCCGTCGATTTTCGATTTAGATAGTCAGAAAGGAAGCCTTTCTTAATTGCCTGTTTTATCGCATTTGTGAACGGCTCAGGTATTTCGTTTTCAATGTTAGAACGTACCTGCTCGATAAATTCCGCGTATTCTTTCAATGCCTCACAACGTTTCAAAATTGGGTTTTCCTTATCCACATTAATATTAATCACTTTCACGGATATTTCAAGTGGATAATTCGCATTTTCAAATTGATTTTTTAGCTTGTCATTGTCGCCGAGTTGCATGAATGCATCTGACAGTTTCATAACGCTTTCTGTCGGATAATCGTCTTTGCCGTTGTAAAAAACGTAGAATTCCGGAATCGGCAACTTTACGAGTTTACGCCCGAACTTTTCGTCTTTTGTTGTTATCTTCTCGTAAATCCTCGCAATGTATTCCAAAAATCTAAACGGCATATTTTGGTTAATTGTCGATTGATGTTCAATCAAAATCACGATTTTCCCATCAATGAGCATTGCTATGTCGTTGTAGTATTTCATATACAACACTTTTTCCAACATTACCGGCTGAACGTCAGTAATTTTCACATCGAGGTTCGTACCGTGCAAAGCGTTGTACAATGATATGAAATTTTCTTTCGCTGTAATGTCATAAGCAAACAGGTCAACGAAGACAGAATCTTTGTAATTACGATTTGTTTTTTCTTGTGGTATTTGCATTATTGCATCTCCTTAATTAAAGTTAATCAGAGAAAAATCTCTCTAATTGCTTTAAACAAAGGACGTGTCAATTTTGACTACAAAATAACAGTTATTTTACTGATATTTTTCTACGGATTGACAAAAGAGG
>JAXJQT010000051.1:0-1331 GCA_036311025.1 Spirochaetota bacterium | reverse complement strand
GAGAATATCCTCGCCCCCCCCCACGTGGGTTTAAAAAAGCTTTACCATCCTCCCCTGTGGAAAATAAAAAAAGACGCACCGTAAAAAGTAAAAGTTACTTCTCCAAGTGCGTCTTTAATATTTCTTTTATTCTCCCAAGCAATTATCTAATGCCGTACAAATTGCCTCTTTATCCATTTGTCGACCGATAAATACTATTTTATTCATTCTGTCGCCGTATTTTTCATCCCAGTCTTTCTGTGTTTCCGGACGTTCTGCCAATACTCTTTTTTGCTCAGACTTAGGCAAACTTGCAATCCACACTCCGCCGGTTTGTTGTGCAAACAACTGTTTGCCGGCTTGCTCAAATACGTAAATTCCTTTTCTGTCATCAGCAAACCACATAATTCCTTTTGCACGAATTACACTCAACGGCCACTGTGCTTCTACCCATTTTTCAAACTTTTCTTGGTCAAAAGGTCTAGGATTTTTGTATACAAAAGTACTTATACCGTATTCATCTCCGTGCTGATGATTTTCATCATGATGATGAGAACAACAACATTTTCCGTGCTCATGGTCACATTCTGAATGATCTTCATGCTCGTGGTGGTGATGTTCATGGTGGTCGCAATGTCCGTCACAATCACATTCATGCTCTTCGTCATGATGATGGTGATGATGTTCTTCTTCATGCTTTTCATCTTCTTCCATTATATGAACCCATCCGGCAGACGAATACGCCTTATCATGGTCATAACGCTTTGTATCAAGAATTTCTGTCAGTTCTACTTTAGAATAATTTGTTTCAATCAATTTTGCTTCCGGTTGCAATGTTCTTACAACTTCCAAAACTTTCTTTTTGTCCTCTTCAGATATCTCGTCAACTTTATTGACAATGACAGTCGTACAAAACTCTATCTGCTGAATCAAAAGATTTTCAATATCCTCATCTTCAAGGTTTTCTTTCAATAAACTGTGACCGCCTAAAAACTCATCTACAAGACGTTTTGCATCGACAACGGAAACAATATTATCAAGGCGACATATCGGCTTTTCGTCAGATTCAGGCACAGAACCGTCAAGCATTGAAATCGTCTGAGCAATAGGAATCGGCTCGCAAATACCGCTTGCTTCTATTAATATATAATCAAAACGATTTTCTGCGACTAAGTCTTGAAGTTGTTTCATCAAATCAAGTTTTAAATTACAACAGATACAACCGTTTGATAACGGAACAAGACTTTCTTCCTGTTCATTTACGATTCCGCCTTTTTCAATAAGGTCAGCATCAATATTTACTTCGCCTATATCATTAACAATAACTGCAACTTTATAACCTTTTTGATTTG
>JAXJQT010000050.1:0-1798 GCA_036311025.1 Spirochaetota bacterium | reverse complement strand
TGCTGACAATCTGAAAAACTTCACTTCATATTGGAAGATTCTTCTTCCGATTCCGGCATTTTTCGCTGTTTACTTCTTGAGTTTCGTCGGACTGCAAATCCTGCACCTATTAGAAAAGTTTTCATTTTATACATCAAAAAAAGAGCTCTCGGGTGAACTGCCGGTAATATTATTCAACAGCAATCTTTCATTGTATCCGGTTTTGTTCTACGCGATTACGTCATTTGCCGGACTGTTACTTTTGTATATTGAAATCCCTTTTATAAGCAACTTGCTTTTCACATTAATCGGAACGTTGCAAGTAGAAGAAGTTTTCAAAATTACGCTGTTTTCATTGGAAAATATTACAAAGTTTTTTAAAGCGGTAATATTCCTGTGGACTGCATGGTGTGCATTGCAAATATTGTTACGTTTCAATCTGGCAATGTTCAGTCATTTTATATTATTGCAAAACGAAGTAATATTTATTCGCAACAACTTGATTCACAGAGAAACATTCAGAATACCTTTGTCTAAAATCGACCAAGTTTATTCACAACAAAACGCAATCGAACGCTTTCTTGATATAGGTTCCATCTCACTGAAAACCAGAGAAAATGACAATGCGGTTATAATTCCGGGTGTCATCGGTGTCTGTGAAAAAAATCGTGTATTAATGGATAAGATAAAAATTGATTTACAAAAAACTAAATAAGCCCCAAATAACCGTCGCTGTTATCACGGCGACATTGCTTTCTCTTCTTTATTTTTCGCTGAACTTCAACTACCTTTCACGATTTATCGATGAAAAAGGAGATTGTCTTACATACGACTATTATGTGCGACTGGAGATTCCGCAATATTTATTCAATCCTCACCACATAGGTTTTGACTGGGCAGGCGAACAACTTTGCAAAATAATGCGTGATAACGGCTACAAAGGTACTACAATGGTAGCACTGCAACTGCGTAACTTGATATTCGGTTCTGCCTGTTTAGGAATTGTGTTTTTCCTTTTTTATAAAATCACAAAGCGATATCTGCTTTCATTAGGCGTAGTATTGATGTATACGTTCTGTGCGGCACACTGGATGTACTCACAGATAAACGACACGCCGATAATTCATTCAAATATGACTTTTTTGTTATTCCTTGCGGCATTATATTTCCCTCAGGCAAAACACAAAAAGTTTTACGCCGGGTTGCTGGGATTTTGGCACGCAATGACTATATTTTTTCACCAATCCGATGCCATTATGGCACTGCCGGTAGTTTTCATTTTGATGTTTCATACACTTTTTCCCAGTGAAGAAAACAAGAAAGCACATTTTACATTTGCAAATATTCGCTATATCGCAATATATGCTGTAGTGTTCTGCATAATCGTCGTGATTGCCTATTACTACGTGGGAATTGTTTTAATCGGGCTGGATTTTGATAAGCAAAACGCAAAGGCTTTTAATAATATAAAAGATTCGTCGTATTTTTTTAACTGGCTGATTCTATACGCAAAAATCGACTACTGGGGAAAGGGTTTCGAAGCGGAAAACACGCAAGCTTTGTTCGGGCAAATGGTAGAGGGAATATCGACATATTTTTATCAACCGCAAAAGTTTCAAGGGCAAAATGTCGGGTTTGATTTTAATAATTTTTGGAGTGCTGCCGCCGTCATGCCGAACCTTGTGGGAGTATTATTTATAGTAGTCTTGGGCGGAAGTATTTTATTTTTCGTTCCGATGTTACGTCGTTATCGGCATGCCGTCCCCGCCGTGATTTTGTACATGATTATTTATACGGTACTCACATGCTGGTGGGAAGC
>JAXJQT010000049.1:0-3011 GCA_036311025.1 Spirochaetota bacterium | reverse complement strand
TGATAAAAGTTTTCAATTCTTCTTTTACGCTGTTAATATCTTCTTCGTTAGTTTTCAAACTGTAAGTCGGAGTGTACATATCTTTATCAACACCGAATTTATCGGAATTCGTATCTTTCAGATTTGCCGCTCCGGAATGTTGATACAGACATTTCCACAAATTACCCTCATCACCGGCAAACATTTCATCACCGAGTCTGGCTTTTATGTATTGCTTACCGATTGGTTCTATTGTCTTGTAAACTCCGTAATATGCCGTTTTTTTATCGCCTACCTTAATATAAAGCTTAGAATATGCACACAAAGGAGCCGTCCATACACCGAAACGTCTGAATAAATCGTAGCTGTACATTTCCTGAACATAACTGCTGTCACTTACCATAAACTTCAAGTTCATTCCTTTGAGTGCCTTTTCCATATGATGAGCCTTGTCATCATAATATTCATCAAATTTCAATCTGAAATGAGCCTGTTGCAAATTGCCGTTTTTGTCGGCAGGAGCTCGATAAGTAGAATTTCCGCGATTTCTGATACCGATTTCACTCATTTTATAAACAGCACCGTCTTTTTCATATTGGAAATCAGCCTTTACATAGCTGTCTTTTTTTCCGTTATTCGTATTGCTAATCATCTGTTTCCATTGGTCTTCTGCAATGGTAATCGTAATCGTTCCCAATGTCGTATTTTTAAACAATGCTTCAAGTGCCTGCATTCTGCTTGCATAATCTTTTCCGCTCATACTTACATTAGCACCGCCGGATGATGAACCTCCGCCGCCGTTGTTGTTGTTGCCACCGTTATTTGAGTTGTTACTGTCATTGCCGTTATTTTCTTTATCTGTAGTAGTACAAGCAACTGCAAAACATAACAACAATGCAATCAAAATGTTTTTGATAAAAGTAATTTTCATTTTTTCCTCCGCTTTTATAAAAGTTAACTTATCTATTTTTAGCATAAAATATATAAATAACGCAATTCATATAATTTTCTTCCTTTTTAAAAAGAAATATGTTTAAGTCTCACTGTTTTTTAAATTATTTGGCAAGGAATATTTATGTATCATTTTAATGTTGAAAAAGTCTTGTTACAGCGTGCTTTACGCAAAACCAGAAGTGAAAGTGCATTTGAAAATTTTTTATCTCAACTGGAACTTATCGAAGAACTCTATGTTGATATCGAGCAAAATATTTCATCCCCAATTCTGGTACAACAGGCACGAAAACAAGCTATAATTTCGCTGGTTTCCGCATTGGAAGTTTTTTTTAAAGATACATTAAAAAACGCTTACGACAGTAATGTGTTTGAAGATTCCGAACTTTTGCACAACATACACAAACATTTTTACCTAAACGACATAGAAAATATTATCAAGCACAAGATTTCCGTCGGTGAACTGCTGGCGTCGTTGTTTACATTTCACAGTCTGCGTTCCATAAACAAAGTTTTTTCCGGACTTATAGGAAGAAATTTTTTCAATCAAATCAATCAGTTCGAATTTGAAATAGAAGTAGAACAGGAAAAAAATCACAACGGAATAAAAAAGACGACTATTCTGCAGGAAGATTACAAAGTTTATCAACGCATGCAGCAACTTTATTCTCTGCGTCCGTTTATCACGCACGACCAACCTGAAAAATCTACAATCTCAGAATATCAAGTTCAGAACTTTATCGGTACGGCAAATCTTTTTGCATTCGTTACTGATAATTATTTAAAAGAATTGATTCAATATAAACTGAAAAAACAAGCTGAAGCACAAAAAGCTGCACAGGAAGAAGAAGAAGCATTTATAAAAGAAGAAAATCACTTTAAAAATAAAAAATCCTACAATCATCCCGGTAAAAAATAATATGTATAAAAAAAGTCGTATCAGTTGAAATGTGCTTTACTTCACAGTTCCGATACGACTTTTTTTATGTCTTATTCGTTTTTCAGTAGTTCTGAAAGTTTTTTTACAGTCGAACTGCCGGCAAACATTTTTTCCACACTCATTTGTACAAACATTATATTACCGTAGTTTCCGTCTATGCCGGCTATTCCGTTGATACCTCTGTTTCCGTCTCTTCCGCGTACTTCATGGATTCTGCCGTTTTTGTCTTCATAGACTCTCACGCCGGCATCGCCTCTGTCACCTCCGCGTCCGCCGTCGCCGCCTCGACCGCCTTGCAAACGTATATCGAACGCATTTTCAAGCATTTGTCCGGATGCTACCGTAAGTTTTAATATTCCGCCGTTTCCTCCGTTTCCTCCATTGCCTCCGTTTCCGCCGTCACCGCCGTCTAATGAGCGAGAGCGATTACTGCGAAAGAAAGCATTTCCGTCGCCACCGTCACCGCCTTCTCCTCCGTCACCGCCGTTACCGCCTCGGAAATCCAAAACCACGCGTCTGCCGGCACTCATAAGAATTGTTTCGCCGGTTTGATTGTCGTAAAAAATAAGCATTTTATCAGAATCATCAGAAAACAATTTGTCAGATGTGCCGTACAAATATGCGACTTCAAGGTTTTTAGTTTGTCCGTTTCTACCCGGCTCTCCGGATTTTCCGTTTTCTCCGTTCAGCGAAGATCTTACACCGCCGATATCGCCCGACAGACCGTCATCACCGTCGGCTCCGTCAGCACCTCGATAGTCCAGAGTGTCAAAAGACTGCCAATCTATTTGCCATTTTTCATACGTTCCGGAAAAATCATTTTCATTGACAGTCACTGAGGCGTAATAATTTTTCTCATATAAATGATTTATATTCGGATATTTTGCCATGACTGTCAGACTCCAGCGGTCTTGATAAATTATTTTAAAATCATCGGAATCAAACACTATCTGTGAATAATCCGGATGTTTTATTATTTTTTTACTTCCGCTTTCTTTTACTTTTACCTTTACTTCATATTTTTTTCCCGGTTGAATTTTTGTAACTGCATTTTTTGATGAAACGGGAAAAAGAGAAACACTCAAAGATTCTATAGCCTTTCCTTTAATGGAAATACTGACACATCCAGACAGCATACAGC
>JAXJQT010000048.1:0-1289 GCA_036311025.1 Spirochaetota bacterium | reverse complement strand
TATATAGGAGTGAAAACATTTTTTAGGGCGTGCTGTCGGCTTCTTTTCTCCTCTTGTGGCTACCGGCACGCTCTTTTTTTGGGGGAAACGGAAAGGAGATTGTCACACGGATTCGAAATGTCTAACGACATTTCATAAAGCAAAAAAGTGAGAATGAGCTATAAATGTCAGAACTTGCCTAGGAATGGGGAGGTCATAGGAGGGGAAAACCTGCGGCCTGCAAAGAGCCGGTGTTCCCCTCCTAAAACTTTACACGTTTTGAACCCAAAACGATTTTTAAATGCAAGCTTTGCTTGCGAAAGAAACTTTAAACCGGAATGGTTTTGAAAAAGCTTTGAATAAAGTTGGCTTTAGAGTGCGGTGGGATTAAAGGAAACAATATTAAATTATAAGGAGAAAGAAAGATGAAAATCAAAAGTTTGACAAAAAACATAAGCATAATTTTTATGCTTTCGGCAATGCTGTCCGGTTGTTGTTTGTTTGGAAATGAAGATACAGGTAACGGCGGCGGAAATAGCAATAATCAAGGCGGCGGAAACGGCGGTGGCAATCAAGGCGGCGGCGGAAATAACGAAGGCGGAAACGGTGGAGAAAGTGGCGGCGGCGGAGGCGGTGGCGAACCGAAAGAGATTACAATCACATTTGATGTAAACGGAATCGATGAGACTGTACCGCCAATTATAAAAGTGCTTCCCGGAAGAAGTATTGAATTGCCGACATTGACAAGTGACAAATTTTTATATTGGAGCACAAGTGCCGACGGAATGGGTACACGTTATCTGGAAACTGCAACTTTCAATGAAAGTGTGACTCTTTATGCTATCGGGCTTCCGGATGATGCTTACAAAATCATCTATATGCTCGACGGCGGAAAAAATAATATCGACAATCCGTTTTATCTGGAAATGGGGCAAACATCTCAGACGCTTTTGGAACCGACAAAAGACAGATTCTCATTTGCAGGTTGGTACACAGACGAAGCTTGTACAGAAAACCAAGTAACTCAAATCACGCAGACTACGCAAGAGAGCATTGTTCTTTATGCCAAATGGATAGTGAACAAAGCCGCAATTACAATCACTCAAAACGAACCGGAAATTAACTTGCAACAGGTGACAAACGGAACTACGGTGACATTTACGGCTGATGACAGCTTTGACAAATATATATGGAATATTGACGGCGTAAAACAAAGCGAGACTTCATCAACATTTACAATCTACACATCAAATCTTGAAATCGGAATAAACTACAAAATTGCGGTAATAGTATTTAAAGAGGGACAATAT
>JAXJQT010000047.1:0-1633 GCA_036311025.1 Spirochaetota bacterium | reverse complement strand
GTAGAAGATGAAGTCATAGAAAGTGAATTAGTAGAATTTAAAAAAGAACTTTCTACCAAATGTAACAGGTTTTTCGATGTTCCACAGAAGAAAATCAAATCCGCTGTTTTGGAAAAAATATTCCCAGTAGTAATGGGAATAGAACATCTAAAAGGTATTTACCCTAAACTATTTGAAGACAGAATATTGTTTTTTCAGTTCATAGAATATCTATTAGAAAATGAAAGAAAAACAGAAATGACAGAGCTTAAAGGTATAATAGATTTAAAATCTCTTGAGTCTAATGATAAAATCCTTGAAAAGCATGAATACAACACTGAAAAGGAAAAAAGAATAAAACATTTCTTTCTAAAAGTAGCAAAAATCGATATGTCAAATCTCAATTTTGATGTATCAAAACTAAATATTCTTATCAAATATTTAGACTATGATTTCAGTTATCTGCCAAATATTTTCGGAGTAAGTAACCTCGAAGATATTTCTACCGGACTGCACGAATTATTTGTTACAGAAGAAATCATTGCTTACTTTAAACGCTTGAATTCTCTTTTGGCAACTTTAGATGTTTCGATTTTGTCTTCAAGAACTTACAAGAATTTTCTTCTCTTTTTAAGAGAAATCAATAAAGAAACGCCGTCTCCTACCGGAAGTGACATCGATGTAACCGAATTTGATGAGTCTGTACACAATGTCATGGATAGTCTTGAAGATTTGCGTTCGTCTTTATTATTAGAATCTACAATTAAAGTTTTCTCCAAAGACATATTTTACAGCGGACGACCTCTGGAAGTAAGTATTTCAGTTGTCGACATGTACAAAATATATAAAATGCCAATGATTGATAAGGAATGGACTAAGAACTTTACTAACATAAGAGAAAAAAGTATCAGACATCAAATTTCAAAAATTTATAACGATTATAATTTTGATTCCCTTTCTTATTTTAACAAAGATCTAATTGATAGATTAGAGCTTCATTCAAATGCAAAAGTTAAAGACTTTTATTCATTGAATATATTAAAGAAATTCTTAGAATCTTCATATCATGAGAAACTTTACCCTACTATCACAAAAATCGTGTTAGAAGGAGTTTTTACTAAAGATCTCATAAAAAACAATTTTGTATCAGCATATTACACTCTCAAAAGTGGAATCGGTAAAATCAATGAATTTGATGATAAATTCAAAGATGAAGCTCCAATGCAGCGTAAAATAAATAATGCAATTATCAAAACATCAACCGACAACGCTTTTAAAAGTATATTAATCAACCTTTTAATAGACATTAATGATGAAACACAAAAATTAAAAAACGAATTGATAGAAGCAATAAAAATGCTCGGTACGATATTTAACTCCATTGTCAATCCACCGGAAAATACCGGAAAACAAAAAATATTGACCAATTTAGATATGTTAAAAATCCCTGTTCACGGAGGAAATCCTTTGATTGCCTGTGACATTGCAAATTCAGAAATAGAACATTTCCTCAATATTCTAAAACTGACAGAAGAAACTTTCTAAAAAAATAAAGGCTATCTTGTTAAAAGATAGCCTTCTTTTATATCAAAATTACTTGCAATACATATCAATCAGCTTTTTCATTTCTTCGACACATTTATCGCTTCCGTAT
>JAXJQT010000046.1:0-1814 GCA_036311025.1 Spirochaetota bacterium | reverse complement strand
CCACACCGTTGACACCGGCTTCTATCATTCTGTTCACAGAATTACATCCACCGCCGCCGGCTCCTATTACTAAAATTTTAGTACAGCAAGTATTTTCCTCATTTTCATAGAAATTAATTCTTTCATTATTTTTTAAGTTCTGCATTTTCTTACCCCTCACCCTCTTGCAACTAAAAAAATTGTTTAAAAAAATCAGACACTTTATTCATAAAAGTATCTTTGCCATCGCTGCGTCTAGCTTTTACTTCAGCTCCTCCTTCATAATTTGCTAACTCAGCTCCCAACTCTAAAACTCCATTGACAACAGAATATTCCGGAGAATTTATTTTATCTCCCAATCCGCCGAGAACTTTCAGTGCTCCGACTCTTACGGCTACACCGAAAACTTGTTGTGCAACAGCTTCTATACCGGGCAACAGTGCCGTTCCGCCTATTATAACAACACCGCCGTTTATACATTCAAGTAAATCATTTTCCTTCAACCGCTCTCTGATTGTTCCAAAAATCTCAAGAAGTCTCGGTTGAATATAATCTACTACTTCACTTCTATTATGAATCTTTGCCGGACGTCCGCCGACAGCCGGGATTTGAATCTTTGCCGATTCATCTACACAAGAGTAATCAGCAACTCCCATTTCACATTTCAATTTTTCAGCTGTTCCCAAAGGAATACCAAAACCTTTCGATAAATCAAAAGTTATTTGATCTCCTCCCATTTTTTGGAAAACAGTCGTATACAACGGAGCTTGCTTGTAATAAACCGAAACATTTGTTGTTTCCGCTCCGATATCCAAAAGCAATACACCGAGCTCTTTTTCATCATCACTCAAAACAGCTCTTGCATCTGCTATATTTTGTAAGAATATCGAATTGACACCGATATTCATTCTTTCAAAACATCTTAAAACATTTCCAATAGCACTTTCGGCTGTCGTAATAATATGAACATTTGCTTCCAATCTGGTTCCAAACATTCCCAATGGATCTTGAATATTATCTTGTCTATCTACTTTATACCAACGAGGCAATACATGCATTATTCGTCTGTCACTGGAAATCGCAATACCTTTTGCCAATTCTACAGCTCGCTCTATATCGTTTCGTCTGATTTCCTTATTCACACCTGATGCCGTAGAAAAACCTAATTCATTTTGGGATTTTACATCTTTACCGCTGACTGCAATAAAAACACTTTTTACTTCTCTACCGGCTTGCATTTCAGCTTGATTAACAGCTTCAGTTATCGCTTCCGTTATCGAATTTATATTGATAATACAGCCTTCTTTCACCCCTGTACTAGATTCAGAACAGCCAAGACCAATGACGGATAGTTCTCCCATATCATCCAATGTTGCTATCGCAACAACAACTTTACAAGATCCGACATCAACTGCCACAATCAAGTCATCGTCTCTTACTCTCACTTCATGTCCTCCCACTGTCACTTAAGGTTGTTATAATCATAATAATAACCTTTATCTACCTGCTTTAACTTAACTCTATCATTCAAAAGTTCATCACAAATCTTAGATACAACTAAAGTTTCCAATAGTGTATCGACACTTAATTTTTTTTTTAAAGTAATTGTTTTATTGATTATTCGAAAATCAATGTCATATTCCAAATTATCATTATTTTTACGTACTGCTATCTGTGCAATCTGTTGATACAAGTTGTTATATTTCTGATTCAATAAATATAACTGTTGCACCATCTCTGCGAACTTTCCCCCCAATTTCTTCCCCTGATGAATCTGTTGAGAGTTTTCTAAAATCAAAAGAGGCACCATCCCTTTTATTTTAGATGTTTTAAAT
>JAXJQT010000045.1:0-1736 GCA_036311025.1 Spirochaetota bacterium | reverse complement strand
CCTATACCTTCAGCTTCCGTCACTTTTACATAAGCTTCTTGGTCACCTTTTACAATCAAAGTTGCAATATATGCTTTACCGTCTGTCAAAACTCCGTCAGCAAAACTAATCTTTCCGCCGTCTACCAATCGAATTTCCTTATCCAAAGAATCTATCTCAACTCCGCCGTATACTACAGTAGGATACGTACTATCCATAAAAACAAATTCGAATGAATCATCTCCCATAAAGATAAAAGAATTATCAATCAAGCTTCCGGAATCTTGACCAGTAAAATAGACTGCCAGTTTATAACAACTGACAAGTACATATTGTATATCTGTAGGGAATGTTGTTGTCGGTGTCATTTTCATTAATCCTTCTGCAACAAAATCGTCAGGATTTGTCGTTTTATCTCCCAATCCTTCAATATACGGTCTATATCCGGTCAAATCTACAATATCGTTTTTTGTAATATCACCTCCGATAGAGGCATACAACTGTGTTTGTTCAATCTTTGCCATGTCAACAGTTATTGTAAGAGTGGTATCGGTAACAGTAGCAGCAATACCATTAAGAAAGTTAGTTTTTAAATCATTCGGATTTTGTAATTGTCCCAAAACTCCATAGTTACCGCTTTTGCCTGTATCCGGTATAAATCCGGTCAAATAGTAGTATAGTTTATCATCAATTATATCGGAATTAATTCCGCCGGAGGCACCCTGACATAATCTCACTTGTTCTGCTGTTAAGAAACACACTTGAAAAACAGCTAAGTATCCATCTTCCTTATAACCGGTATATATATCATCGATATTCACAGTATAGCTGTAAATGCTTCCGAATCCGGACGTTCCTCCGTTTGTACCGTTCTCTCCGTCTTTTCCGGCTTGTGCAAGCAGTGTCCATTTTTCACCGTCGTAGATGTATGAACAGCCGTCTGTTGTATTAAAATAAGCCCAATATTTTTCCGGATTTGCCGGCGGTGTCGCTGATGAACCTTGCCAGATGAAACTGCTTGCGTCTGATTTTTGCGATGTAATATTTTTATCACCGAGCTTGTTTTCTTTGCCAGCTTCTACAGATACTGTCTCCCATAATGTGCAGTAGTCGCCTTTCATTATTACAATTTGGTAATCTGCTCCGGCCGGCACATCAGAGATTGTGAATTTTCCACTGTCGTCAGTCATAGACATATAAGATGTACTTGCGACAAATACCAAAATTCCCAAATTGCCGTTTTCTTTACCGTCAAGCGTTACTCTTCCGCAGATAGAACCTGTAGCTGTCAGATTTAAGTCTGCGGCTGTCACAACTTGGTTTGCCTGTACGACTACATTTGTAAGTACAGCTTTTTCGCTTGAATCGTCTGATGATGCGTAAATCGTGTAAACGCCCTCTTTTACATTATCAAACGAATATTCTCCGCTTTCTGATGTAACTACGTTTTTCATTACGGCTACCGCAGAACGTGAGCGACTGCTGATTTGTGAGTCGTAAGCTACAATTCCGTCAGAGGAAACAAGTGTTACTTGTATTCCCTCATGGTTTGCAGTGTTTGTGTAAGCTGCCTTGCCGACAATTTTACCGGTTGTTATCGGATTGTCTTGATTTTGGTTTTCGTTAGTCTGTTGATTACTGTTATTCGAACCTACATCTGTCGGCTGGTCACAGCTGAACAACATTGCCAAAAGCATAAAGATTATACTTATGCTTTTCATGAAATAGTTTCTTCTCATTTTTTTACTCCTTAAAGT
>JAXJQT010000044.1:0-2854 GCA_036311025.1 Spirochaetota bacterium | reverse complement strand
GTTCTGAAGTTTACCCAAGCTTACAAGTTGCAGAACTATTGGAAAAAGAAGGTTACTCTGTACGTGTAGTAAATTTCTTCTCTTCAATGTTGTTTGAACGACAATCTGAAGAATACAAAGAAAGTGTTTTACCTTCTGCAATTAAGAAAAGACTTATGGTTGAAGCCGGAATGTCTACTTATTGGTACAAATACATCGGTTCTCACGGAGACCACGTTTCTGTTGACAGATTCGGAATATCTGCAAAAGCTGAAGATTTGGCAAAAGTTTTCGGAATCAATAAAGAAAACATTTTCCAAAAGGCAAAAGACCTTATAAAAGCGTAAAAGCTAAAACGTATAAATAAAGAAATTGAGGCTGTTCAAAAGATTTTTCTAATATGATAGAATCTCTTGACAGCCTTACTTTTTACAGAAGAAGTCATCGAAGTTTGTATTTTAAGGAGTGAATGTATGAATATAAAAAAGCTTTTTATTCCGCTGATTGTATCACTTGTTACCGGTTGTTATCACAATCCGTTCTTAGCTGATACATACAAGCCCATTCCTCCAGATTCAGCTCTTCCTATAAAAGAAGAAGCTCTTTATAATACAAGTTACTTTCTGCAATCCAAAGATTTAAAATCTTATGATTTAAAGGAAGAAATCCCCGGTAAAAATATCGTAGGTACAGAAGTAACAGCTGATATAAAAACTTATACAGGTTTTACTTTCGATGACACACACAAAGACAACATTACAAACGGAATCATAACAGAAGACGGCAATCTAAAACTCAAACTTTATTATAATAGAAATAAATACACTGTGACTTTTGACAAAAATAATGAAAGTGCGACGGGCGAAATGGAACCGCAAACTTTTTATTACGACGTTTCGGCTTCCCTACCGTCTAACACATTTGCTTACATAGGTCATGTCTTTACAGGCTGGGCAAAAAAAGCTGATGCAACAGAGGCGGATTTTACAGACAGCAATTCTGTATCAAACTTAGTAACGGAAAATAACGGAAATATAACGCTTTACGCTGTTTGGGTAGAAGGTGAACCGGTAAATTATACAGTTGAACATTACCTTCAAACAAAAGATTTATCTTCCTATGAAAAATTAGAAAAAGATTCTAATACTCTGCAAAATATTGCGGGTAAAGAAGTTACGGTAAAATCAGAAAGTATTGACGGTTTTACTTTTGATGAAGAACATCCTGAAAATATCACAAGCGGAATTGTAGCAGAAGACGGCAGTCTGATACTCAAACTTTATTACACTCGCAACAGTTACACCGTGACATTTGACAAGAACAACAAAACTGCTGTCGGCGAAATGGAACCGCAAATTTTTTACTATGAAGTTGATGAAACGCAAAAACTGAATAAAAATCAATTTACCGATGAATATCACGATTTTCTCGGCTGGGCAAAAACAGCCGACGCAACGAAAGATATAATTAAAGATGCAGCTGAATTAGATTTTGACATTACAAAAAGCAGCGATGAGTTATCACTTTATGCAGTATGGGATGCGGCTGATCCGGCTGTAATAAAAGAATTAGCTGTCAAAATCCCCGACAGCGACAAAGATTTAGAAAACAAAGCTGTTATTTCTACATCCAGAAATATATCTGTTACTTTCAGTAGCGAAAATGCAATAAAAATCTATTACTCATTGGGTGAAGAATCTAAAGAAATAAAGGAAGAAAGTTTAGATTTTGCTGATTTAACAGACGGCGACTACACTCTTAAAGTTTGGGCTGAAAATATCGACGGCGTAAAAAGTGAAGAAAAGACATTCTCCTGGACAATCGCTTGTTTGCCTAAACTGAGAATAAAAGGAACGCCCGCCCCTATTATAGAAATAGATCCCCCAATTAATATCGATGTTTCCGGTGATAATTTGGAATCTTGTTTTTATTCATTGGATGACGGCGACTCTACGACCGACATTCCTTTGACTGACGGTGTCGGTTCTTTCTATATTGACAGCGGTACCACCGGTGATTTTACGCTGACCGTAACCGGAAAAAATATTCTTAATGAAACAACCGACAAAACTTTCAACTGGAAAGTTGTTAAGGCTCCGAAAGCCGTGCTATCGGGAGTTGTTGATTTCATGGAAGCAGACTCAACGCAAGATATTACCGTAAGCGGTTGTGATTATTATATGTACAAAATCGGAGATGAAGACTGGAGCAAAGTTTTCCAAGTTTCTCAACCTATATCAATAAAAAATACAGCACACGACACCAATTCTTACAATATTTATGTAATAGGCGGACACACACAAACTTATTCCGATGAAAATTTTATTTGGCAATCTAAAGATAAACCATCAAAAACATCATGGAATATATACCCGGTTTATTCCGGAGAATCGTTAGATTCAGTATTGGAAGACAAAAATAAAGTTTCCGGCTCTTCCGGAGTAGATGGTAAAAACATTTACGCATCTTATGATGATAACTTTGTTTATTTCGGTTACGAATCTCAAATCGAAGAGGATTTTACCCAAGGAAAAAAAGCATTATGTATTGCAATGTGGTCTAACGGTGCCGGTAACACAGACAGAAACGAAATCAGACCGGTAGATTATATTGACGAAACAGAAGACAGTAGCCAACCCATTTTCAGCCTCAACGGTCAAAAGTTAACCCATTTCTTAAAAGTAACTTTTGATACCAAAACTACGGGAACAACAAAATTTTTCCGAGTAAGCGGAGGAAATTGGGTAGAAACTGCATCTACAGGCATTCATGTGGAAATAAACAAAGACGGCAAATGTGTATTGGCTGCCCCCAGAGTTTTATTGGCATCTCCGGACAGTGAAGTTAAATATGTAGTTTATATGAGAAATTACAC
>JAXJQT010000043.1:0-2058 GCA_036311025.1 Spirochaetota bacterium | reverse complement strand
GTGACATACAAATGGATTGGAAAAGATGAAAAGACATCAATAATGCTGGAAGATATTGATATGACAGAATTTATTCTGTCGTGTAACTTTGATAAAGATTCGTCGGTGTGTTTTTATCCGGATGAAAATACGGCAATTTGTTTTAAAGAAGTTTCGTATTCTTACAACCGGACAAAGCAAAAGTTTAATCATTACAGAATTGAATGTTTAGTCTTTACCAAGTAATAAAAAAAACTGCCCGTATTTCTACGGACAAGCCAAAAGGTGATGGGAAATAAGTTATTTTGTAAATAAACAAAAAACATTATTTCCAATCAAGTTTTTCTTGACGATTTTTTTTTTTATTATTACTCTCTTTTTATTTTATAAAAATGGAGGTCATTTATATGACTAAAAGAATTTTAAGTGTTTTGGCAATGATGAGTATTGCAGCGATGATGATGTTGAGCAGTTGTTCTGATATTGGTACAGAAACAGGTACAAATACTGATTTTAGTTTAATAGGTAAATGGGAACATTCTGAAAATGGATCAACTAAGATTGTTGAAATTACAGACGATGACAAATTTATTATTATCAATGTATCTGAAGGTTATAGAATAGAAGGTACTATCAAGTCTATTGATGACCATGAAATAACTTATGAATATAACAATCAGGAAGTTAAGGTTGCATACAGTGATTTGAGTAGGGATACAGTTAAAATTTCCAGTAAAGAATATAAAAGAGTTAATTAGTAACTGCTAAACATTCAGAGCCGACAGTTTTTTACGACTGTCGGTTTTTTTATGCCTTTTTACCAAGTAATAAAAAACTGCCTGTATTTCTACGGACAGTTTCTTTTTTTATTGAAAGCCTTTAATCGATTTATATCTGCTTTGAGCTTTTAAGTGTTCTTCGTAAGTTTTAGAAAATTGGTGTGTGCCTTTAGCCGGGTCTTTTACTACAAAGTACAAATAATCAGACTTTGCCGGATTAAATGCTGCTTTGAGTGCGTTTATTCCCGGATTGGAAATAGGCGACGGCGGCAAGCCGGTATTTAAATACGTATTGTAAGGACTTTCAATGAACAAATCATTTTCCAAAAGTCTTTCTTTCGGCTTACCTAAAACATATTGAACCGTAGCACAACTTTGCAATTTCATATTTTGATTTAATCGATTCAAAAATACACCTGCGACAATTGCCGCCTCATTTTGAGCTCTGACTTCTTTTTCTATGATAGAGGCAAGAATGATTCTGTCGTAAAATTGCTCGGACGAAAGAGTTTCGTGATTCGGAACTTCTTGTTTCAATCTGGAATAGAATTCATTAACCATGGTACGGTAAATTTTTGTAATGCTCGAACCTTTACGGATTGTATATGTTTCCGGGAACATAAAACCTTCCGGCGTTTTGCAGTAAGTCGGAAGTCCTATTTTTACAAGCCAATCGGGTAATGACGTAAAGTCATCGATTTGTTTTTTTGTCAAAACGTTCTTATCGATTAATACTCGATTTATTTCTTTAAAATTATAACCTTCCGGAATTGTAAAAGTGATAGTCGAAAACTTTCCGTTAAGAATATTTTGTATAATGTCGGTTGTTTTTTCGCCCGGTTGGATTTGCAAATAACCGCTTTGCAAACGTTTGTCCAGTCCGGTAACTCGTGTCATTACTTTAAAAAATAGTGACGATGTAATGAGTTTTTCTCTTTTCAAGCGAATCGCAATTGAAGATGCGTAATCACCGGGGCGAATATCAAATTCAATACCTTTTTCGGGAATTTCGTGACTTGCACGATTCAATAACAAAAATCCGCTTATACCTCCGCCGACAGTTATAATGACTAAAAGTATAAGCAACTTAATAATGGTTCTCAAACTAAACCTCCGAATTATTTTTTCTTTTGGTAGCGTGTACCGTAAGGAAGTATCGCCTTTTCTAAATCTTTAGCATTCGCCAGAGCATCAAGAGTGACTGTCGCTCCGGTAAAATCTGTCTTCTTTAGATTGGCAGCATGGAATATAGCATTATTAAGGTTAGTATTGCAAAATTTTGCACCGGATAAATTTGCGT
>JAXJQT010000042.1:0-1878 GCA_036311025.1 Spirochaetota bacterium | reverse complement strand
TATTTTGGTACCCGGCAGCCAACCAAATGCGTTTGTACAGTTTTACCTCACAGCTGCAACGGAACATATTATAAAAATAATAAGTAGCGACATTATCCAAATCAAACGCTTCGTCTTGTCTGAAATAAAATGCCAATCCCACCATTGCACCGATTTCGTCATGAAACCTAAACCGCAAAAGGTCTTTGTAATACAGTCTGATACCGTTGGCTACAGTGGGTAAAAACGGTGTCACACGCAAATTTGTATAATTGAAAACTTTACCGATAGAATAGCAATCGCTGCGAGTCACAAAAGAAGCTCCCATTCCTACATAGAATGCAAACGGCTCTACAAATCTGAAATTTGCAAGAAAACGATAATCGGCCTGAATATCCAACGAATAAGTTTTATCCGTATAATAGACAAGTGCATTTTTCCAATATCTGTTTCCGCCTTTGACAGAAAATTCAGCTTCCTGAGTAAAAAAGAATCTCTTATCGTCACTTTTAATTAATGCAGACAATTCTACTCCGGTCAAAAATTGCGGAGACAACTGCGAATTGTACAGGAATGAAAAAAAGTTCTCGGTATAGTCTGCGGCACCGTACATGAATGCATTACCTTGCCATTTCATTGCAAAAGAAGCCGCAACCGTGTAAAACAATACAAATCCTATCATGACAATCTTTTTCATCATGATTTATCCTCTTTTACCAATACGGAAAACTGTCCGAGTGTATTATTTCCGTCAATACACAACCAATAATCTTTGTCGCTGTCTTCATCATTTTTTTCTGTAGTATATGAAAAACTTCCGTAGTCAATAGCTGTTTCTTGCGGAGGTATACAAAGCAACTTCTTTTTGCCGTTATCATCACTTGTATAAAAATCTACGCTGAATAATACTTTGCCCGATGACGAATAAGGATAAATTGAAAATGAATATGTTTTTCCGGCTTCTAATTTTACCTTATAAAATCGACAATCTGCCGTATCAATAGCTGCATTTACTTGCTTTTCAAGTTCTATTTCCAAAGCATTATCAAAGTCGATGTTGTCCTCTGCGTCTTTCGGCAAACTGTTTGGCTTATTTTCATAAATCTTGACATCCTCAGTAACAGACGAATAAAAATCTACTTTATATTCTTGAGTTTCTCCGTCTACCTTATAACTGGTCTCAAGATGTGCAACGACTCTGTAGTCATAACTTTTTCCGAACTGTGCACTTCTGTCGTATACCGTTGCTACACTCGGTGAAAACTCTTCATGCACATCTACTCTGTAGGGCGACAACGCTGCCGTAATATTTGCCCATTCCTCTGTCCCTGTTTCTCGTCGTTGCACAGTATATTTTGATGCTCCCTGTGAAAAAAACGATGACCAAGAAACTTTTATATAGGAAACATAGCTTGTAGAATATGACAAAAATAAATCTGATGAGTCTTTTTTTGAAACCATTAAATCATAATCGCCTGTCTTGTAAATAAGCCCAGGAGTACTGTCGGTTGAAACCTTGATGTAAATAGGCGTGTCTCGCAAAAAAGAAATCTGATATAAGTTTCGCGGATAGGACAATATTTCCCCGGTCTTAAAAAAAATATCTTTTAATTCACTTGCAATCTGAATATCGTAAGAGGATAAAGATGCCACATTTTCATCCGTAGCCATAGCTAAAGTTATTTCTAATATATCGCCTTTTTTTGCGTCTATCGTATAATAATCACAGTCATCGGTTGTCGCATCATGACTGATGTACAACGAAGATTTATAAAATGTATCATATTCTATTTTTGTGCTGTTTTCTTTCTTGTCGTTACCGCTTCTTTGTCGTAAATATCGACACCGCGACCTTTTCGCACTGCACTTTTTGATTCGGAAAAATCACTATCTCCGTAG